>DASSJW010000887.1:0-3512 GCA_035690995.1 Xanthobacteraceae bacterium | reverse complement strand
TCCGGTCGCTCGGTCAGCGCAGCACCGAGACGGCGCAGCAGCGCGCTGCGCTGTTCCAAGCCGACCAGGGGATTGTCGCCGCGAACCTGAAAATGCTGTGCCAGCGTCGCGGCATCGATACGCGCCAGCGCGGCATGATCGGCGCGCAAGGGATGGCCGGCGTCGGAGGAGAACAGCCCGGCACCGAACATCTCAAAGCTGGCAACGGCAAGCCCCTCCGAACGTGTGAAGGAAAGGCCGGTTTTGCCGTCGTGGTAACGCCAGGCATGGCCGGCTCCGGCGTCGAGCATGACGCTCACCGTGGCCAAGTCGACGGCAATGCGCGCGCGTTCGAGAGCGCCTGCGTCGATCCGCGTCGCAAGCTCGCCCCAGCGATCGACACCGCCAGCGGAAAAATGCCGCCAGCGGCTGTGATAGGGAATTTTCAGGTCGGGATAGGACTCGCGCGTGACGTCGGCCACATAGCCCGCCACGGCAGGGAGGCGGCTTTCATCGAGCGTGAAGTGGCGGGAACGACCATCGGCTACCCACCGATGGACCATGCCGCAACGCTCGCGCACCGCAGCGGCATCAAGGAGCTTGCCGAGTTCCGGGAGCGGTGCGTGCCGAGCCGAGCTCGATGACGAGGCCCGACCGCTCGCCAGCGCCGTCACTCGTAAAGTCCTCGTCCGACCGTCACGGCCGGTGCAACACGCGGACGGTCGCCCGCGAAATAACCGGCCGCGATCTTGGCCTCGATCTCGACGCGCGCATCGGGCGGAATCATCTCGTCGGGCAGTGGCACGCGCTCGTCGATCTGGATGCCCTGGCGCAGCAGCGCATCGCATTTCATGTCGCTCATGGAAGCGAAGCGATGGATGCGGGTGACGCCGAGCCAGTGCAGTACATCCGGCATCAATTCCTGGAACCGCATGTCCTGCACGCCGGCGACGCACTCCGTGCGTTTGAAATAGCCGTCGGGGCGATCGCCGCCCTTTTGACGCTTGCGGGCGTTGTAGACCAGAAACTTGGTGACTTCGCCCAGTGCGCGTCCTTCCTTGCGATTGTAGATCACGAGCCCAAGGCCGCCGGCCTGCGCCATCTGAATGGCAATCTCGATGCCGTGGGCAAGATAGGGGCGGCAGGTGCAGATGTCGGACCCAAATACGTCGGAACCGTTGCACTCGTCGTGAACGCGGCAGGCGAGGGGTGTGATGCCGTCGCCGAGTTTGGCCGGGTCGCCGAAGCAGTAGATCGTGGTGCCGCCGATCGGCGGCAGAAAGACCTTGAGGTCGGGCTTCTCTACCAGTTCCGGATACATGCCGCCGGTCTGCTCGTGCAGGCCGCGCCGCAGCTCCGCTTCCCCGAGACCGAAGCGCTCGGCGATGCCGGGCAGATACCAGACCGGATCGATCGCCGCCTTCATCACCCGCACGCTGCCGCGCGCGGATACGATATCGCCATCGGCGCGAATGCGACGCGCCGCGATGGCCGCGCGGATTTCCGGCATGTCGATGTGCGCGCGGGTCACCGCGATGCTCGGTCGGATGTCGTAGCCGCGCACGAGGTGGTCGCGGAACGCCTCGCCGACGAGATGTCCCCACGGGTCGAGCGACACGATCTTTTTCGCATCGAACCATTGCGGGTGCGGTCCGATGCCCTCGACCGGCGCCGTATCGGTCAGGTCGGCCATGTGATCATAGGCGAGCGTTCGGGCAGCTATTGCCAGCGCGCGATAAACCGAGTAACCGCCGGCATGGCTTCCGACGGCATTGCGATGATTGGCGTTGCGCAACGTCGCGATCACGGGTCCGCGTTCGCCCGCGGTCGGCGCTCCCCACACGATTTGTGGCCGCTCCGTCATGGTTTCTATTGGCGATCCGTTCGCATTACTGAATAGATTCGCGTTCATTACATACTCCTACTACGTCAATATGACGTTAACCTAGGCACGATTTTCCAGCGCGTCCTTGAGCCGCGAAAAAACAAGTAGAATAATCGATGTGCCCCTTCGATGCAAGGGGTTATTGGGCGTGAACTCATAAATGCGCGGGTGCCGCCGGCCGGCAAGGAGGTCGCCCCGCCTCCGATGGCCGACGATTGGCAGCATCGCGGCGGAAGCGACGGTGCCTCGGCCAACGTCGCGCCTTATTGAGCCGCGCGACCGCGCCGGATGTCGATCGATGCGACGAACGATCGTGGATCGCTCCGGCGGCGGCTACCTTGCCTTCGCGACGAAGGTCGGATTCACGCCGCCGTCTACGCCGCTCATACCAGCTGCGCTGGGGATGCCCCGGTTGATCAACTCGGCGGTCTCGATGTCGTCGCGGCGCTGCTTCTCACGTACCGCGGCAGCGATGTCTTCCGGTACTCCGTAGGCCGGGCAACGCTCTGCAGGGCTGAGGCTATCTGTCGATTCATTCTCGAAGATGTAGCGCTTCTCGCATACGCCGACCCGAGGCTCCAGATGCGTGACTTCGAAATGATCATAGCCGTCCTTGATCATTTTCCAGAACGCCATGTGCGGCGAGTTGCGGTGGCGGGCGATGTTGAGCGGGGTCATGCGGAACGGATAGGCCTGCAGCTGGAACGACGTCTGGCCCCCGAAGAATGCTTCGCGGGCGAGCGCGTAGATTTCCGCGATCTGCTCGTCGGTCATGGCGTAGCAGCCGGCCGATGAACAGCCTCCGTGGATCATCAGGAACGAGCCGGTGCGGCCGTTCGCACGGTCGTACGCATTCGGGAAGCCCGTATTGATTGCGAGATATTGGCTGGAATTCGGGTTCATCAGGCCGGGAGTGATGGTGTAGAAGCCCTCCGGCGCCTGGCGGTCGCCAGTCTTGATCTTGGGACCCAGTTCGCCCGACCAGCGGCAGATCGGATAAGTGCGAAGGAGTGCGAAGCGCCCACTGTCGTCCTGTTTCCAAACCTCAAGCTCCGATTCCTCCTTGAAGACGCGCATCAGGATCGGAGAGTCCTTCTCCATCTTCTTGGCTTTGAGCTCGGCCAGAATACGTTCCGACAGTGGTTGCATGTCGCGGCTGGGGGTGACGGGCCCGCCACCACAACCGGCAAGGGCGATCGCTGCAGCGATCGCGGCCGGAACAAGCAGCGCCCTCAGTAGAAGACGTGAGCGAAGAGACGGTTGGTGGCGCACGCCAGCCCCTATCTGGAAGACGACGGAAGCTGGTGTCCCGATTCCGAAGTTCGCATCATTGTGCGGCACTTTCGTTTGCGAACTTCGGAATCGAAGGACACCAGCAAACTCATTGATCGAGTGTGGCTTCGGTTCAGAAGTCCGCATTTCGGACTCGCCGCAAGAATGGTGCGGACTTCTGAACCGCCACACTCGTGTCCCGATTCCGAAGTTGGCATCATTGTGCCGCCGCCTCGTTTGCGAACTTCGGAATCGAAGGACACTAGCAACTTATTTGATCTAGTGTGGCTTTGGTTCAGAAGTCCGCATTTCGGACTCGCCGCGAGAATGATGCGGACTTCTGAACCCGCCACACTAGCGGCGGTCGTTAGGGGCG
>DASSJW010000886.1:0-3289 GCA_035690995.1 Xanthobacteraceae bacterium | reverse complement strand
CCAGGGCCGCATGTGGTTCGGCTCGCCCGCCAACGACCGCGTCGGCTATTTCTATCTGGCGAAGTGAGGGGGCGCCGCCGGCCCTTCTGTGCGCGCGGCTCACTGCGTGATCCGTCATCCTGAGGTGCCCGCGCATCTATGAACGCGTTGGCCATTGCGACACGCACGCGCGGGCCTCGAAGGATGAACGGCCCCCTGTGCTGCGTGTCGCTCACGTCCGGGCCGTCGCCCTTCGAGGCCCGCGCGAGGGCGCGGGCACCTCAGGGTGACGGTCCCTCACCGTCGCGCGATGTAACTGCCGAGCTTCTTGCGCAACTCCGTCAGCCGCGCCTCGTCCGACACCAGCGCGCGGAAGCCGCGATCGATGTTGTACGACGACAGCGGCGCCAGGCCCGCCGGCGGGGGGACGTCGGCGCGCGGCGAGAAGGTGCCGGAGCGGCTCTGCTGCTCCTTGGCGAGATACCAGGTGAAATAGAGCTTGGCGGCGTTGGGGTGCGGGGCATCCTTGAAGATCGCAGCGCCGACCAGGAACACCGGCGTCGGGTCGGCCTGCGAGAACACCGGCTCGATCGGCTTGCCCTGCGCCTTGAGCCGCGGCGTCGTCGAGGTGGAATCGAAGGTCGCGAGCTTCTCGCCCGCGGCAATGGCGTTCGACACGGCGGCATGGCCGGTGGTGACGAATGTCGGCTTCTGCGCCATGTACTTGTCCATGTAGTCCCAGCCGTATTTCTTCACGATCATGTTGAACACCGACAGGCCGGCATCGTCCTCGGTGGGATCGGTGGTGATGAGCCGGCCTTGAAACCGGGGTTTGAGAAAATCGAGCGCGGATTTCGGCACCTCGGCCGATGGCACGAGCTCGGTGTTGTAGGCATAGACGATGGTGTTGACGCTGACTGCCGTAAACGCGCCGTCCTCATCCTTGTAGGCGGCATCGATGGTGTCGGAGCCCTCGGGCTTGAACAGCAGCAGCGCGCCGGCCTTCTTCCATCTGCCGAAATCCTGGATGGTCTGGAAGATGGCGAGATCGGTCTCCATTCGCTTGCTCGCGAGCTGCTGGTCGATTTTCTGATTGAGCCCGTTGCTGAGGCCGCCGGTGAGCGTCACGGTGACGCCGGGAAAACGCTGCTGGAAATCCTTGATCCAGCGGTCATGCGACCCGCTCGGTCCCGCGCCGTAAAGCGCCAGGGTCTTTTCGAGCTTCGCCTTCTCGTACAGCGCGTCGATGCTTTCGGCGCGCGCGAGCGTGCAGCAAGTCAGCGATGCCGCGAGCAGCACAAGCGTCCGCAGCGGCTTCGATAAGACGCGCATGGTCATTCCCTCGCTCCGACAAGTCGGCGTATCATACACGCTTGGAATTGACGCTTGGAATTCGCTCGATGCGAAAAGACAGAAAAACCGGGAGGAGCGACCGATGCGACGCCACGCCATTGATCGCAGACTGTTCGTTGGGGCGAGCGCCGTGACGCTGCTCGGTGCAGCGGGCGCGGCGCGCGCGCAAGCGCCGCAAGCGGCGAAGGCAAGCGAAGTGGCCGCCGCCACCAAGCCCACCGCGCGCGTCGCCGCCTTCATCGCCGGGTTCGAGCTCAAGCACGCGCCCGCGCTCGCGATCGAGCGCGCCCGCACCGCCTTCATCGACACCGTCGGGGTGATGCTGGCGGGCAGCCGCAGCGAGCCCGCCGGCATCGTGCTCGAACTGGTGCGCGCGGAGGGTGCCAAGCCGGCGGTGTCCATCGTGGGACAGTCGTTGCGCGCTTCGCCGCAGCTCGCGGCGCTGGCGAACGGGGTCGCCTCGCACGCGCTCGACTTCGATTTCACCTACATGCAGGGCCAGCTGGTGGCGCCGATCATCCCGGCGCTGCTGCCGCTCGCCGAGAGCACCGGCGCGACGCCGGCGCAGACGCTGGCGGCGTTCATCGTCGGCTTCGAGGTCGCTTCGCGGCTGAGCCGGGCGAATCCCAACCACAACGGCGGCGGCGCCTGGCACGCCACCGGCACCATCGGCACGATCGGCGCGGCGGCGGCCTGCGCCCGGTTGCTCGACCTGCCGGCCGCGACCATTCCCGACGTGCTCGGCATCAGCGTGTCGATGGCCGCGGGCGTCAATGCCAATTACGGCACCATGACCAAGCCGCTGCATGTGGGGCAGGGCGCGCGCAACGCGATTCTGGCGGCGCTGCTCGGCGGGCGCGGCTTCACCGCCAACCCGGCGGCGATCGAAGGCCGCGGCGGGTTCGCGCACACTTTCGCGCGCGGGCTGGAATGGCGGCCCGACGCGTTCGACGATCTCGGCAGGTCATTCGATCTGGCCGAGCGCGGATTTCGGCCCAAGCGCTATCCGTGCGGCGGCGTGATCCACACCGGCATCGACGCCGCGCTCAAGCTGCGCGAGGAGCTGGGGCCGCGCGTGGCCGACATCTCCGCCATCAAGGCGGGCATCTCGAAATACGCCGCCAATCGCGCGAGCGAGCAGTATCCCGCCAGCACCGAAGCGGCGAAGTTCAATTTGCAATATGTGGTCGCCTATGCGCTCGCGAACGGGCCGCCGACGCTGGCGGCCTTCGGCGAGGACGCGATCAAGGACGCGCGGGTGAAGGCGCTGGCGCGCATGGTGTCGGTCGCGATCGATCCCGAATTCGCCGACGCGCACGAGGACTATCCCACCAGGCTCGCGGTGACCCTGGCCGACGGGCGCACGCTCGAGCAGCTCTGGGTCTATGCCAGCGGCACCCGGCAATATCCGATGTCGCCGGCGCAGATCGAGGACAAGTTCTTGGATTGCGCCGCGCAGGCGATCGCGCCCGACGCCGCGCAGCGGATTCTGGCGACGCTGCGCGCGCTCGGCGAGCAGGACAGCTTCGCCGAATTCTGGCCGCTGCTGCGACGCGGCTGACTTAGCACCTTCGTGTCCCGGGCGAGCGTAGCGAGACCCAGGGCCAAGCATCGAAAACCGACGGCTCCTGGGTCCCGGATCTTCGCTCGCGCTTTCACGCTCGCTCGTCCGAGACACAAGAATTTTGTGCCAGGAATCAAATCGCCGGCCCCGCGATGTCGCGAGGCCGGCGTTTGTTTGTTCGACCAGTCGGGGAGGGACGTCGCAGCGGAGCTAGTTGACGCTGCTCGCGACGCTGGCGGCGCGATGGTCGCCGATCGGCTTCACGATCACCTTGGTGCCGACCTTGACCCGGCTATAGAGGTCGATGACGTCCTCGTTGACCATGCGGATGCAGCCCGACGACACGCGGCCGCCAATGGTCTCCGGTGCGTTGGTGCCGTGGATACGGTAGAC
>DASSJW010000885.1:0-2071 GCA_035690995.1 Xanthobacteraceae bacterium | reverse complement strand
GCCGTGAGCTCGATGCAGGACGTCGATCGAGCAGTGCGGGCAGGCATCGCCCACCTGACTGCTGGGCTTGCGCCGAGCGCGCTTGCAGGCGCTTTTTTCGACTGGGCTGTGCATCTTGCGGCTTCGCCCGGTAAGCAACTGACGCTCGCAGGCGAAGCGATGAGCGCCGCGGCTGAAAACGTCGCATTTGCCTTGAACTGCAGCACCGGACGGCCAAGTAACCCCTGTCTGAACGCATTGCCGCAGGACAACCGCTTTCGCTCCGTCGAATGGCAGAGCTTTCCGTTCAACATCTATGCCCATTCGTTCCTGTCGATTGAACGCTGGTGGGAATCGGCGACGAGCGACGTCCGCGGGGTGAGCAAACAGCATGAGAGCGCCGTGACCTTCGCGGCCCGGCAAATCCTCGACACGGTGGCCCCGTCGAACTCGTTCTGGACCAATCCTGCGGTGCTGAGTCGAACGTGGTCAGAAGGCGGGGCCAATCTTCTGCGTGGCGCTGCAAATCTCGCGCAAGATGTCGTGCGCGCGGCTGCCGGCCAAGCGCCAATCGCATCGGAGCGATTCGAGGTCGGCAAGACAGTTGCAGTGACGCCCGGAAAGGTCGTCCATCGCACGCCGCTCGCAGAGGTCATTCAGTACTCTCCGGTAACGGATCGTGTGCGGCCTGAGCCGATCGTGATCGTTCCGGCCTGGATCATGAAATATTACATCCTCGATCTGTCGCCGGTGAATTCACTGGTAAAGTTTCTGACCGAGGCCGGTTTCACGGTATTCATGATCTCTTGGAAAAATCCTGGAGCGGAAGATCGAGGCGTCGGTCTTGACGATTACCGTAGTCAGGGCATCCTGCCCGCGCTCGAAGCAGCGACCGCCATTACCGGCGCGGAGCGCGTGCATGCCGTCGGTTATTGCCTCGGTGGAACTCTGCTGGCGATCGCAGCCGCCGCGATGGCCCGCGATCACGACCAGCGGCTGGCGAGCCTGAGCTTTCTTGCCGCGCAAGTCGACTTCACCGAAGCCGGCGAGTTGATGCTGTTCATCAATGAGAGCCAGGTCGCCTTTCTCGAGGACATGATGTGGGAGCGGGGCTATCTCGACGCAAAGCAGATGTCGGGGACGTTCCAACTCTTGCGCTCCAACGACCTGTTCTGGTCACGCCTGGTGCATGATTATTTGATGGGTCAGCGATCGACGCCGATCGATATCATGGCCTGGAATGCCGACACCACCCGGATGCCGTACCGGATGCATTCGGAATATCTGCGCGCCCTGTTCCTCAACAACGACCTTGCGGAAGGTCGCTTCCATGTCGGTGATCGACCGATCACTATCCATGATATTCGCATCCCGATATTCGCGGTCGGGACCGAAAAGGATCATGTCGCGCCCTGGCGCTCGGTGTTCAAATTTCACTTTCTCGCTGATGGCGACGTGACCTTCGTGCTGACCAACGGTGGGCACAATGCGGGGATCCTCTCCGAGCCGGGCCATCCGCAGCGCCATTTCCGGATTGCGCGACACCGGCACGGCAAGCCCTACATCGATCCCGAAACGTGGCTGGCGAGCAATTCGTCGAGGGAGGGATCCTGGTGGCCGTCCTGGAGTGCCTGGCTGGGCGAACGGTCGGGCGAGCCTGTCGCGCCGCCTCCGCTCGGCCGCCCGAACAGCAAATTTGCGCCGCTGGAGGATGCGCCCGGCCGATACGTCCTGATGCCATGAGGCTGCAGCGGGCCGATTCGCGCCGGCGACGTCTCTTGATCTGGCTCAATGCAAGGCCGGAGGTCCGGTCTTTACTTCTTTGTCGTCATGGCTGAGTTCGGCGGTCCGCAATTTACCTCGATGGCCTTCCTTTGGCCGGCGCTCATCGCCGAGTCCGCGAGTGAGTTCGCGTCGGCCGCCGCGCGGGAGTTCGTCAGCTTGGCGATGGGCCCAACGCAACCGGGCGCTCGTGAGCCGCGCTGGACGACGCGCAATCGCGTGGCGCTGGAATTGCCCACGGTACGGCTTCGCGCCTTTTCGACGAATAGCGAGGGAGTGCCGACGCTTCTCTGCGCTCCCTTTGCGCTCC
>DASSJW010000884.1:0-23494 GCA_035690995.1 Xanthobacteraceae bacterium | reverse complement strand
GACACGATTTTTTCGGTGCGGTGTCGGCGTCGGGCTGGAGCGTCCAGCCGGCGACGGCGGTCAAGTCGAAGATTCGTGACCGCCAGGGCCCAGGTCGCTTTTCCGGGTGACGCTGGTGACGAAGTCGGCGATGAGCAGCCTCAGCTCGTCCATCGACGGAATATCCATCAGCAGCGCGACATAGCCTCGAATCTCTTTCTTGCTGATCTCGAACCTGATGTGCAGAAACAGCACCAGACGCTCCGAGGTCTCGGGCGTTTCAAACATGCGCCGGCTGTCGCCGCGGACCACGACCGGCAGCGACATCCTGAGCCCGCGCTTGAGCAGGTTGGCGATCGTCGCCACCCAGCTGTTGAGGAGGATGTTGCCGGTTTCGGCCAAAGCTTCGTCTTCGAGATCGACGATATCTTCCAGCGGCAGTTCTCGACCGACGACCGCTCGCACCAGCTCAAGGCTGTTGGCCTCGGGAAAGATGAGCAGCGCGCGTCCGGCGAAGGCTCCGCTGAAGTCTTGGCGCACCGCCACGAGATTCGGGTTATCCGGCTTGGCCACGAGCTGAGCCGCCTGGTCCTGGGATAAAATCTCGACGGCAGGGACGGAGAGCAGAACTTGGTGCTCCACCATCTGGCGCAGGCTATTGGCCGCCCGCGCCATCGCGATGTTGGAAACCTCGCTGAGGGCGTCGCGCTCAAGATCGGTCAGCGGGGTGACTGGTCCGATTGTCATCGCCGTCGGCCTTAGCGTTGCCGGACATCGCCGGGAAGACATCGCAGGAGACCACCAAGGCGCGCCGGGCGATGCTCGATGTTGGACAAACCTGTTTGCATTGCAGTGGCCGACGCTCGACCAGCAGCCACTTTTCTTCGCGGGGCGAGCTTATTGGAACCTTGCGAGCGGGTCGACCGGTATACGGCCGCGACCTCGCGGTCAGGCGCCCCGAGGGACTGTGGTACAATGAGCCTTGTATTGGAACCCTACTTTTTTGCCGCTTGTGCCAGCTGACGGATAGCGCGTAGTTTGCTGCCAGCAATCATTTCGCATATCGAGCGCGCATTCGCGCGCGATTTCGGACAGGCTCGGTCGATGCGCAAGAAATCATACGGCGTGGAGGGGGCCGGCGCGAAGGGCGCGCGTTCCGACGTCGAGCGAGATCGACCGCGGGCGCGCGCCGAGAGCGGGCCCGGAGCGCTCGCCGGCACTTCGGACGCGGCGATGCACGTTGCCAGCCGCGGGGGCAGGTCCCTCATGAAAACGTCCGCCCTCGCCACAAGAGGAATGGCGCCGAGCCGCGTGGGCGCGGTTCCATCGCCCGCGGCCGCGCGTGCCAACGGACGACAGCGCAAGCCTGCGGCGCCGGCGGGAGTGGCCGGTCGCCAGCAGAAGATCGAAGAGCGTATCGCCGCCGCGACCGAGGAGCTTGCAAGCGGGATTACCGAGGCGGCGTCGGCTGCCGAGGAGCTGCGGCGGGCGATGGAACAGATCGCCAGCGGCGCCGAGGAAGCCGCCAGCGCCTCGCAGCAGACGCTCGCGGTGGCCACGACCACGGCCACGACCCTGGTCCAGGCGCGTGATCGCGCCGAGGCCGCGCGCCGGCGTACGGAGACATTGCAAGGGCAGCTCGCGGAGACCTCGAACCAGATCGGAGCGTGGGCAAGCAACATCAAGCATAACGGCGAGCGCCAGGCCGCCTCAGTGTCGATCATCGAACAATTGAGCCAGCAGGCGGCAAGCATCGGAGACGTGACCAAGACCGTGGGTCATGTCTCGGACCAGACCAATCTGCTCGCGCTCAATGCCGCCATCGAAGCGGCGCGGGCCGGCGATCACGGCCGCGGTTTCGCCGTCGTCGCCGACGAGGTCCGTGCGTTGGCCGAGACGTCGGAGAGGAGTGCGCGCGAAGCGCAGAACCTGGCAGGCCAGATCCAGGACCAGGTCAAATCGGTGGCATCGATGATCAAGGCCGCAGCCGACGGCGCGGCTGCGGAGGCCGAGAAGAGCCAGACGGTCATCCTTGCGCTGGGCGAGCTGCGCAAAGAGGCCGGGGCCCTGACCGCGGGCAGCCATTCGATTGCGCTCGGGGCGTTGGAGGCGGAAGCTGCCGCCCGCGAGGCGCAGAAGGGCGCCGAAATCATTTCCTCCGCGGCCGAGGAACAGGCCGCCGCGGCAAGCGAGGCGCTTCGCAGCGTGGAGCAGCAGACCGCCGCGTTGGAGGAAAGCCAGAGCGCCACGCAGTCATTGGCCGCCATGGCGAGCGACCTTGGTGCTCTCTCGAAAGCCGAAGGGAGCGCGGACCACCTGGCATCCGCCGCGGAGCAGTTGTCGACCGCGGTGCAGGAACTGTCCGGCTCGGCCGCGCAGATCATGACGGCGGTGGAGCAGATCAGTCGCGGCGGGCAGCAGCAGGCATCCGCGACCCAGGAAGCCAGCGCCGCGCTGGACCAGATCGAGCGGATGGCGCGGGCGGCCATGGAGAACGCCACGAAGTCCCTCGATCGCACCAGCCGGATGGGAGGGATGCTCGCCGAAGTGCGCTTGACGATCGGCGATCTGTCCGCTGGCGTCGCGCGGGCGCTGGAAACAACGCGCCGAAGCCTGGGCCTGATCGCCGGGCTGGAAGGCGTGAGCCGCAGCGTCGACAAGATCGTCGACGGGATCGGCATGGTTTCCATCCAGACCAACATGTTGGCGGTCAACGGTTCGGTCGAGGCAGCGCGCGCGGGCGACTTCGGCAAGGGCTTCGCCGTCGTGTCCAAGGACATCCGCACGCTGGCGCGCGACTCCGGCGAGAACGCCGGGCGCATCAAGGATACCGTCCGCGCAATCCAGGATCAGATCGCCGCCGTGCGCCGCGATCTCGAGCAGATCATCGCGGCGGCCGAGACCGAAAATCAAAAGAATGCGGCGGTGTTGTCGAGCCTTGGCGTGGTCGAGACCGACATGAACAACATCGCCGCCAGCAGTCAGCAGATCCACGCCGGCGCCGAAACCATTTTGTCATCGTTGAAAGAGGCGGCCCGCGGTGCCCAGCAGGTTGCCGCCGTGGCCGAGGAAGCGGGAAGCGCGTCGGCCCAGGCGGCGGCCGCGGCGAGGCAGCAGGCGCGTGGCGCCGAGGATCTCGCAGCGGCGATCGAAGAGATCGCCTCGCTGGCCGAAGACCTCCAGCGCCGCGATGGCTAAGGCCACTCAGCGCGCCGCCGCGTCGCGCGTCGTCGCCGCGGCGCATGCCGAGGCCGCCGTGCTGTCAAGCGCGGACCGCTCGCACGACCAGCATTTGGTCGTGTTCCGGATCGCGGACGAGGCGCTCGGGTTCCGGCTCGACCATGTCGGAGAAATCGTCCGGCTGCCGGGCCTCGCCCACATGCCGCTCGCCCCGCGAAGCCTGCTCGGGCTTGCCAACCTGCGCGGCGCGGTCCTGCCGATCGTGAGCCTGAGACGCCTGCTCGATCTTCCGGACGCCCCTCCCGACGAGGCGACACGGGTGATCGTGACCGATCATGGCGCCGCCGTCGGGTTTGTGGTCGATCGGATCGACGACCTTCTGGCGATTGCCGCGAACCAGGTCGAGAAGGACGATGCCGGAGCCGGGTCGATCGATCCGACCCTTCTTGATGGCGTGGTCAAAGGGGCCGAAGGCGACAGCAGCATCAAGATATTGAATCCGCAGCGGCTGCTTCGCGACGAGTTCGCCCGGCTCGGCATCTCCGGTCCGCGCGGCGTGACGCCATCTGCAATTCCGGCTGCGGCATCCGCTCCGGCCGCTGCCGAACCGCAGCAGCAAGTGTCGTTGGTCAGCTTCGACCTAGGCGGGCAGGAATACGCCCTCCCGCTCGACCGCGTGCGCGAGATCATTCCGCTGCCGGACCAGGTATCGGAGGTTCCGCGTTCCGAAACGGCGGTGCTGGGCGTCGTGACGCTGCGCGACCGGCTGCTGCCGTTGGTGTCGTTGCGCGCGCTGCTGGGATTGCCGAGCGATGATCAGCGCGAAGGGCGCGGCAAAGTCGTGGTGCTGTCGATGGGGAGCGGCGCGGTCGGCATGGTTGCGGACCGCACCCGCGAGATCATTCGCATCGACCCCGGTCTGATCGATCCTGCGCCCGCGCTCCTGACCCGCGGGGAGGGGGACGCCGAGATCATATCGATTTGCCGCCTCGACCATGGCAGGCGCCTCGTCGCCGTCCTGTCGCCCGACCGGTTGTTCCGATCCGATCTGGTGCGCCGCGTGCTTTCGGAGCAGGGTAGCGCGAGCGATGATCTGGAGCGGCAAACGGATCACGATGCGATGGCCGACGAGCAGTTCGTCATCTTCAGGCTTGGCGACCAGGAGTACGGGCTGCCGATCGGGGCGGTGGACGAGATCGCGCGTCCGCCCGATCAAATCAGCCGGCTTCCGAAAGCGCCTGCCTTCATCGACGGCGTGATGAATCTTCGCGGCAGCGTCGTTCCGATCGTCGACCTTCGGCGGCGGTTCGAACTGGCATCGAAGGAACCCGGGAGCGCGCGGCGCATTCTCGTCCTGGCGGTCGGGGGTGGAAAGACGGGTTTCATGGTCGATGGCGTCTCTGAAGTCATGCGGGTGCCGCTCGACGCCATTCGTCCGGCGCCGGAGCTGTCGTCCGAGCAGATGCGCCTGATCAGCCGGGTGGCAAATCTGGAGGCGGAAGGCCGAATGATCCTGCTGGTCGATCCGGCGCAACTGCTGGACCGGCTCGAGGCCGACGTTCTGGCCAAGTTCGACCGAAGCGGGGCGGCGCACGCACCGAAGGCTTCGTGATCAAGCTTCTCATCGCCGACGACTCCGCGCTGATGCGCAAACTGCTCGAAGGCATCTTCCGCGAGGAGGGCGACTTCGACATCCGGCTGGCCAAAAACGGCACCGAGGCCCTCGAGCTCGTACGCTCCTTTGATCCCGCGGTGGTGACGCTGGATGTCCAGATGCCGGGCATGGACGGGCTGACATGCCTTGGCCAGATCATGATCGAGTCGCCGCGTCCGGTTGTGATGGTCTCCGCGCTGACCGAGGCAGGCGCAGAGGCGACGCTCGAGGCGATCGAGCTCGGAGCCGTCGATTTCATCCCGAAGCCGAGCGGCACCGTGTCGCTGGAAATCGATCGGCTGCGCCCGCTCCTGGTCGACAAGGTGCGAGCCGCCGCCAATGTGCGGATCCGACGAACCCTGCGCTTGACCGAACGCATCCGCCATCAGTTCCGTGGCGTGGGCGTCCTGCCGCGTCCCGCCCGGCCGCAACGGCCGCCTGCGGCGGTAGGCCAAGCCGACCCGTCGCTGGGCCTGGTGCTGATTGGAACCTCGACCGGCGGGCCGGCGGCGCTCGACCTCGTGCTGCCGCATCTGCCGCTCGGATTTCCCCGGCCGGTGCTGGTCGCGCAGCACATGCCGGCGGGCTTCACCGGTGCTTTTGCCAAGCGGCTCGATCGACAATGCGAACTGCAGGTGGTCGAAGTGAATCGCCCGATGCCATTGCAGGCCGGCACCGTCTATATCGGGCGCGGTGACGCCGATGTGATCGTTGCCCCGCGCGCGGCGGGCATGATCGCCATGTCCGTGCCGGCGCAACGCGACTATCCTTGGCATCCGAGCGTCGAGCGCATGGTGAGCAGCGCGCTCGATCACTATGACGCCGCGCAGTTGATCGGAGTGCTGATGACCGGGATGGGGCGCGACGGTGCGGATGCGATGACGCGGCTGCGCCAGGGAGGCGGGCGCACCATTGCCGAGGCGGAATCGAGCGCGATCGTGTGGGGCATGCCCGGCGAACTTGTGAGGAATGGCGGGGCCGAGCAGGTCCGGCCGGTCGAGGAGATCGCGGAGGCGATCGTCGAACTGGTGGGGGCTCATGCCGTTCGTTAAGCGCGACGTGACCGCTCGGTCGAAGGACGGCCGGCCGCCCGACGATAATCTTGCGTCGCATGTTGCGGCCCTGAACAGCCCCGACGGCGAGACGCGGTGGAGTGCGGCGCGCGCGCTCGGCGGCCGCGCCGATGCGGTTCCGGCACTCGCGGCGGCGCTGGCGGCGGAACCGGTCGCACGCGTGCGGGAAGCGATCATGACGGCGCTGATTCGGGTCGGCGACGAGGCCAGCGTCATGGCGTTGCTGCCTTATCTTCGCTCCCAGGACGCCGCCCTGCGCGGCGCGAGCATCGAGGCGCTGCAGGCTCTGCCGGAAGCGATCCTGCCCTTCATGACGTCGCTGCTGGCCGACAGCGATTCCGACGTGCGGCTGCTGGCGACCGAATTGGCGCGCAACATGTCGGCGGCGGACGCCACCCGGATATTGTGCCGCCTGCTCGAGCACGAGCGGCATCCCAATGTCTGCGCGGCGGCGATCGACGTGCTGGCGGAGGTGGGCACGCGTGAGGCCGTGCCCGCGCTGCAGTCCTGCGCCGAACGCTTCGCGGGAACGCCGTTTCTTCCATTCGCCGCGTCGACCGCCATCGCCCGGATTTCGGACACGGAACGCTAGGGCCGGGATGGCAGGTTCAGAGACTCACGGCGCGCGTGCCGTCCGCGTTACCCCGGAGGAGGTTCGGCGCCTGTGCGAGTTCCTCTACCGCCGGACCGGAATGCTGTTCAACGACAACAAGCGCTATTACATCGATCGCCGCCTCATCGAGCGAATTGCGGCGACCCGATCGGCGTCGTTCCAGGCGTATTTCGCCATCCTGCGGTCCGACGTCGACCACGAGATCGAACATCTCATCAACGCCTTCACGGTGAATGAGACCTACTTCAATCGTGAGGAGCATCAACTGCGCTGCATGACGTCGGTTCTCCTCGGCAACGTTATCCGTCGGAAGCCACCGGGAGGAGCGATCCGCATCTGGTCGGTTCCTTGCTCGACCGGCGAGGAGCCCTATTCAATCGCGATCTGGCTGATGGAGAACTGGAGCCACGTCGACAGCTACAATATCGAGATCGTAGGTTCCGACATCGACACCCGCGCACTCAAGGCCGCAGCCAACGGTGTCTACGGCGAACGCGCCCTCATGCGGCTCTCGCGGGACGTGATCAATCGCTATTTCCGGCCGGTCGCGGATGGCGAATATCAGATCGACTCCGGCTTGCGGGACTCGATCCAATTCACCCGTGCGAACCTCATTGATGCACAGGACATGGCGCGCTACCGGGACTTCGACATCGTGTTCTGCCGCAATGTGCTGATCTATTTCGACGACGCATCGCGCCGGATCGCGGCGGAAAACCTCTATGACTGCCTCGGTCCGGGCGGATACATTTGCCTCGGCCATTCGGAAACGATGAGCCGGATTTCGCCCCTGTTCCGCGTCTGCCGGTTTCCCGACGCGATCGTCTATCAACGGCCCGAGGCGGACCATGACGGACATTGAACGGGCCTCGCCCCCGTCGCGAAAGCGCATCCTGGTCGTCGACGACTCGTCGCTGGTGCGGCTCTATTATCGTGACACTCTGGAAAAGGCGGGCTTCGAGGTCGAGCAGGCCATCAACGGCATCGAAGCGATGGAGAAGGTGCTGGTGCAGCCCTTCGATCTCGCCATCGTCGATGTCAACATGCCGAGGATGGATGGCTTTTCCTTTCTTCGCACGCTTCGCAGCAGCCCCGGCGACGTCGCGACGCTTCCGGCGCTGGTGATCACCACGGAAGCCGGCGAACAGGATGTTGCCGCTGCCAGGGCCGCGGGCGCGAATTTCTATCTGGTCAAACCCCTCTCGCAACAGGACCTGCTGCGCCATGCCGCCGCCCTCTCCGGAGCGCCGCCGTGAACGCCCTGCATGAGCAATTCATCGCCGAAGCGCGCGAGCTCATCCATCAGGCCACCGACGATCTGATCGCGGTGGAGCGCGAAGGGTTCGCGCCCGAGCGGATCGATCGGGTTTTTCGTGCTTTCCACACCCTCAAGGGCTCGGCGGGCGTGGTCGAGCTGCCGGCGATGGGTGTGACATTGCACGCCGCGGAAGACCTGCTCGCTGCGATCCACGCCGGAAAGCTCGAGGCCAGCCCGGCGATCATCGACCAGGCGCTCGCCTGTCTCGATCAGGTTGCGCGGTGGGTGGATGACTTCGAGGCGGGGGCTTCATTGCCGCCCCATGCCGGCGAGGAGGCGCGGGCGATGGCCGGGGCGCTGCGCCATCTGCTGTCACCGACGGAAACCGAAGCGCCGGCCGGATCGGATCGAGAGGTATCGGCAACTGCGACCGCCGGCGCGCCGCCCGCCTGGGTGTCGCGCCTGATCGAATCCCAGCGCAGGCAAATCACCGGGCACATTGACGACGCGCGCGGCGACCTCGTGGCGTTCTCGTACGAGCCGGACCGCGGTTGCTTCTTCAACGGGGACGATCCGCTGCAATTGATCCGGCAGGTCCCGGGGCTTCTGGCGTTGCAGGTGGACGCGCGCGAACCATGGCCGGCCCTTGCGGAGCTCGATCCGTTTGCCTGCAATCTGCGACTGCAGGGAATTGCGACGGGACGTCACGCCGAGCTTGCAAACATCTTCCGTCTAGTGCCGGACCAAGTGCGCATCGTCGACGTGCCATTGGCGGCGGCGCGGCGCGATCAAGAGCGCGACGCTGGCGAAAGCGATGCCGCCGGCCTGGTGCGGGCGGTGCTCGCGGAGCAGCGACAGGTCCTTCTCGTCGCCGACCAAGACGAAGACATCAGCGGCCGCCTCGGGGCGGCGGCGCGCGCCGCCGCCAACGCGCTGCGCTATGGCCTGCGGCCGGATCTGGCTGAAGACATCGAACGCGCGGGCGTGGCGGCGCTGTCCGCGCGAAGCGCGGCAGCGCTGCTGTCCGCGCTCGAGCAGGCGCTCGCGGCGCTGGTCGGCGATGCGCCAGCCGGCGACTCCGGGCTTGCGGTGGCTTCAGGGCCTGCCCGGGCGCAGGAACCGGAGCGCCCCGCGAGCCGTGCCCTGCGCGTGGATGAGGTGAAGATCGACGCGCTGGTCAATCTGGCGGGCGAGCTGATCGTCGCCAAGAACGGCATCGCGCATCTCGCGAAGCGACTGCAAGACGAGGTCGGGGATCACGACCTCGCGCGGGCGGTCAGGCGCGAACACGATACGATCGAGCGGCTCGCGGGCGAAATGCATGCTGCCATCCTGCAATTGCGGATGGTGCCGGTCGCGCAGGTGTTTCGCTCATTTCCCCGGCTGGTGCGCGATATGTCGCAACGGCTCGAGAAGAAGGTCAGGCTCGTGACCCACGGGGAGACGACGGAATCCGACAAGGCCGTGGTCGATCGCCTGTTCGAGCCGCTGCTGCATCTGGTGCGCAATGCGCTCGATCACGGCATTGAAAGTCCGGAGCAGCGCCGCTCGGCCGGCAAGGACGAGGGCGCGACCATCACGATGCAGGCGTCACGCGTGGGTGATCGTCTGGTCGTGGAGGTCGTCGACGATGGCCGTGGCATTGATCCGGCGATCGTCAGGCGCAGGGCGCGAGAGCGCGGAATCATCGCAGACGACGAGTTGGCGGCGCTGCCCGATGAGCAGGTCATTGATCTGATTTTCTCCGCCGGCTTTTCGACCGTGGCCGAAGTCTCGGATATTTCCGGGCGCGGCGTCGGCATGGACGTGGTGCGGGCGACGGTCGAGCGGATCGGCGGCCGTGCCTCGGTGATGAGCCGGCTCGGCGCCGGCACGACCGTGCGGCTCGATCTGCCGATGAACATCGCGGTGTCGCGCATCATGGTGGTCGAGGCCGGCGGGCAGATGTTCGGCATTCCCATGGATGCCGTGACGGAAACCGTGCGGCTCGGACGGGAGCGGATCAGCCGGATCAAGAACAACGACGGGTTCGTCCTGCGTGATCGCGTCGTGCCGATTTGCTCCCTGGCGGAGCTGATGAAATTGCCGGCGGCGCCCACGCCCGCGGCGGATACGCGGCTGGTGCTGGTCACGGAGATCAGCGGGAAGGTGACCGCGCTCGAGGTCGATGCCATTCAGGACCGGCTCGAGGTGGTGCTCAAGCCGCTCCAGGGCCTGCTGGCCAACGCCCGCGGATATGCCGGCACGACCCTGTTGGGCGACGGGCGGGTGCTGCTGGTGCTGGACTTGAAGGAGGTCTTGCAGTGAGCGTGCGACGGGACGACGGCGGAACGACCATCCTGCTGGTCGGCAAATGCCCGGTCGAGGATGCCGAGCCGCTCCTGCAACTGCTGCAAGCGACCCCTGGCGCGCCCCTCGACTGGACGAAATGCAGCCATCTGCATACCGCGGTTTTGCAGGTCATCCTGGCTGGCCGGCCGGCCCTGATCGGGCCCTGCGGCGACCCCTGGGTCGAGCAGTGGGTCGCTGCCAACCTTCTATGATGTCTGCAGGATTCGGGGGAACCAACGGGGCGCCGGGCGAGTTCCATTAGTCCATGCGGGTTCACATTTCCGCAATCTGCCCTATAACACCCCTGAGCATGGTTGACTCCCGCCAACCGCGCGCGGTCGGGGTCTGCCCGCCAAGAAGATCAAAGACATGCAATACAAAGCTTTGATTGTGGATGACAGCAAGCTCGCTCGAATGGTCATGGCGAGCGCGTTCCGTCGCCTTCGGCCCGACTGGGAACTGATCGAGGCGAGCAACGGCGAGGATGCGATCAACGCCCTGTCCTCCCAGCCGATCGATATCGCGCTGGTCGACTTCAATATGCCCGGAATCGACGGCTTGGAGCTGGTGGCGAAGATTCGAAAAAGCCACCCGAAAATGCCGATGGCGGTGGTTTCCGCCAACGTCCAGGACGAGATTATTGCGCGCGCGCGGGAACTTAATGCCGCCTTTGTGACTAAACCCCTGACGGATGAAGCGCTTGGAGCCTTCCTGTCAGGGGCGATTCTCCGTCTCCAGAAAGCGGCGCAATGAAGATCGACGCAAGCGAGCTCTCCGAGATCGAGCAGGATGCGCTTGCGGAAATCGCCAACATGGGTGTCAGCCGCGCCGCGGCCAGCCTGCGCCGGATGGTCGGCGAGCAGGTGTTCTTGTCGGTTCCGGCCGTCAGCATCGTGACCCGCGCAACCGCCTCCCGACTGGTTGAACGAGGCCACTCGACCAAGCTGGTCGCCGTGCAGCAATCGTTCGAAGGGCCGTTCTCGGGGAGGGCGCTCCTGATCTTTCCGGAGGCCCAGAGCCTGGAACTTGTCCGTTCGATCGTGGGAGAGCAGCACTCCCTGGAAGACGTCATCGATCTGGAGCAGGAAGCGCTGGCGGAGACGGGAAACATCATTCTCAATGCCTGCCTGGCCACGATTGCAAACGTGCTGCGTCGGACCATGCGCATGTCGCTCCCTTCGATCATCCGGGGCGACGGCGATACGCTGTTTGATGTGCAGGTGGGGGGCAGCGGCAATTTGGTCCTGTTCCTCTACATCGACTTCACGATCAAGAACCGGGACGTTCGCGGCTTCATCGCCCTGCTCATGGGCTTGCCCTCGATCGCCGCGCTGAAAGAGATCGTACGCGACTTTATCGATGGCATCGGACGGCAAACCGCTGGCCATGTTGGATGACGTGTCCGAGTTTGAATTCGGGTCGGTCTTCGACGCGCTCGATGTCGGCATCGTTGTGCTCGACGGGCAGGGCTGCATCGTCGGCTGGAATGATTGGATAGCTCGTCTCACGCGCCGATCCGAGCAATCCGTGCTCGGAAAGAATCTCTTCGACATATTTCCCAGCTTGCGCGACACCCGGCTGCCGGCCGTGCTCGAGGAATCGATTCAGGTCGGAAGCTCGAGCATCCTGACGCATTCGCTCAACACCCTGCTGCCGTTGCGGGACGAGGCCGGGCAGGAGGTGCTGCACAACATCGTCGTCCGGCCGCTCGCATCAGGGCGCGCCACGCATTGCCTGTTGCAGATCAACGACGTCACCGTATCGGTGACCCGCGAGCGGGTGCTGCGCGAGCGGCAGAACGCGCGCTATCACGCCATCGTCGATACCGCGCCCGACGCCATCATCACGACCGGTCTCGACCGGGTTATCCAGTGGCTGAACGGGGCGGCGGAACACGTGTTCGGCTACGCCCCGGCCGAGCTGCTGGGCCAGAAGATCGACATCCTGCTGGAACAGGAGGGAGATCTTGCGCGCGCTTTCGTCGGCGACGGCATGGGAATCAAGGAGAGCTCGCTCCAAGTCGTCGGCCGCCGCAAGCAGGGTCAATCAGCCTATTTCGACGTTTCATTCGCGCGCTGGAGAGCGGACGAACGGGTGTTCGTGACCACGATCTGGCGCGACGTGACGGAGCGGATGGCAGCGGAAGCCGCGCTGCGGGAAAGCGAAGGCCGCCATCGCGCGTTGCTGGAGGCGTTGCCGCAGCTCGTTTGGACCTGCGGCCCGGACGGCGGCTGCGACTATTTCAATCCGCAATGGCAGCTCTATACCGGAGCCCCTGAGGAAGAGCATCTGGGGTCGGGGTGGCAAAAGGTGATCCACGAATCGGATCGCGAGAGCCTGGTGGCCGCCTGGAAGTCTTCCCTGGCGAACGGCACCGTCTTCGATGTCGATGCCCGTCTCCATGGGGCGGACCGCTCCTACCGCTGGTTCAAGATGCGCTCGATACCGGTGCGGGCGGCGGACGGAAAAATCACCCGATGGTTCGGCACGGCGACCGACATCACCGACCTCGTCGAGGCGCGTGATGCGTTGCGCCGAAGCAACGAGGAATTGGAAGCGCGGGTAGTCGAGCGCACGCGCGAGCGGGAAGTGGTGCTCGGTCAATTGCACGAGTCGCAGAAGATGGAGAGCATCGGGCAACTGACCGGCGGCGTGGCGCACGACTTCAACAACCTGCTCGCGGTCATCCTGGGCAGCCTGACGCTCTTGAAAAAAGGACTTCCGGAGGATCCGCGAACCTCGCGGCTGCTGGAAGGCGCGATCCAAGGCGCGGAGCGCGGCGCGACGCTGACCAAGCGGCTATTGGCATT
This sequence comes from Xanthobacteraceae bacterium, assembly GCA_035690995.1. Taxonomy (GTDB): domain Bacteria; phylum Pseudomonadota; class Alphaproteobacteria; order Rhizobiales; family Xanthobacteraceae; genus VAZQ01. The sequence goes on along the minus strand of DASSJW010000884.1, from coordinate 10,596 downwards.
TGCGCGACGGCAGGAACTCAAGCTCGAAGCGGTCGAGGTGCAGAAGCTCGTTCCCGACATGCTGGATTTCCTGCGGCAATCGGTCGGCCCCAGCATCTCGATCGTCGTCGACATCATGCCCGACGTTCACCCCGTCAAAATCGACGCCAACCAGCTCGAACTCGCGCTCATGAACCTCGCCGTGAACGCCCGCGATGCCATGCCCAAGGGCGGCTCATTGACGATCACCTGTCGCGACGAGACCATGACCGGGCTGAATGATCTTCCGAAGGCGCTGCCGCGCGGGGACTATGTCCGGATCAGCGTCGCCGATACGGGCGAGGGCATGAGTGAGACGACGCTCGCGAAGGCGATGGAGCCGTTCTTCACGACGAAGGGAGTCGGCAAGGGCACCGGCCTTGGCCTTTCCATGGTTCACGGTTTGACGGCGCAGTCCGGCGGCGCCATGCATATCTCCAGTCAGCTGGGCAGGGGAACGGTGGTCACGCTGTGGCTGCCGCGCGCAAGACAGGAAGACGTGCCGCAGATGCCGGCAAGCCAGATGCCCCCGGCGGCGGAGATTGCCAGCCGCAAGCTGCGCGTTCTGCTGGTGGACGACGATTCGCTTGTCAGCATGAATACGGCCTACATGCTGATGGATCTGGGGCACAGCGTGCTGGAAGCGCCGTCGGCCGCACATGCGTTGCAACTGTTGGAGACCGATGCTCAGTTTGACGTCGTAGTCACCGATTTCGCCATGCCCGGCATGAACGGTCTGGACCTCGCCACCAGGATACGGCGGCTCAAGCCCAGGCTGCCTGTCGTTCTTGCGACCGGTTATGCCGAATTGCCGCCCCATGCGACGCTGGAATTTCCGCGCGTGGGCAAACCCTACACGCAAGAGGAATTGGCCGAGGCTCTCGAGACGGCGCTCAACGAGCGCCGGTCGGAAGGTGCGGCGCCGAACTGAGCCAGAACTCGCCGCTCCTCATCGCGCAACGCAAGATCGTCGCGTTACGCCGCCTGCGCGGCCGAACGTGTCCTGGCCCTTTGAGATCTCTTGGCTTTGGGCGGCGCCTTGGCCTCCGGCGAAGCAGGGGCTGGAGACGTGCGGCCCGTGCTTCCCTCCGGCTGATCGATGGCCGCGTCGCGGGCCAAGCGAAGTGCACGCAATCTAGCGGTCTTTTCTCGCACGGCGTGCCGTTCCGCCTGATATTCCGCCATGGCTTGCTGGCCTTCGCGCAATTGCTCCTGCTTCTTCTTGAACAGCGCCTCGGCGCGGTCGTGCGGCTGATGAGAGTTCACACGCAAGTTGTAGCTCCTTGTAGATCGAACGGCTCGCACGGCATGAATGGCCTCTGCACCTGAGCCGGCTGTCGATTGGGAATGCTCAAAGGAATCAATGCCGCGCGAGGTGATTGGTTCCCCAAGAGTTGAATCGTGAAGGCCTGCGTTCGTCCTTGTCAGGTTCGCGGAGGAATCCGAGTCGCTCGGATGATGAACCACGCGATGATGATGATGGGTGCCGCCACGATGCTTCCCGCCGCGAAAATCGTTGCGAACGACAGCCCCAGCAGGCTCTGCAGCGGTCCGATGCCGAACGCGGCGACGCCGTAGCCAAGCTGATAGAACGCGATGAGGCCGCCGGCCATCACCGCCGACAATTGGGGAAACTCGCTGCCGGCGAAGCTGATGCTCAATGGCAGAAATCCCGAACATGCCAAGCCGGCGAGACCGAACACGATGATCCCGGCGGCTTCGCTCTGCGCCCGCGCGGCGAGCTGAAACACCACCAGCGAAAATGCCGGAAGCGCCACATAGATCCAGCGTGCCGGCACGAACCGGGTGATCATCGCGATCAGCACCCGTCCCACCGTTACCATCACCCAGAATGCGGCGAGCGCGAGGGACGCGCCTTGGCTCGACACGCTGCGCTCACTGCTGAGGTAGAGCATCGCCCAGTTGCCGTTCAGGGTTTCGACGATCCCGTAGACGAATACGGCAGCGGCATAGAGCCAGAAGCGATGGGGGAGATCGGTCCAATTCAGGGAGGTCGGCCGGCCGGCGTCGGCCCCGCCGGCGGGAATTGCCAGCGGTTGCGCATAAGCGACGGCGAACAGCAGCGCCGCCAGGCCCGCCACGAGGACGGGAAGGAGCCACCATGCGCCCAGCCCGACGACGACCGCCACAAGCACGGGCGCGAGCGCGGTTCCCAATCCAAGCAGGGCATTGAGCGCGAGCACCGCGCGGTCGGCGCGGCTCGGAAAGAACGCCTCGGCGTAGGTATTGAGCGCCATGACCGTCGCGCCAAAGCCGAAACCGAGCGCCCCGGTCGCGAGCAGCAGCACGCCGAAGGCCATGTCGGGCAAGCCGAGCAGCAGGCGGCTCAGCGCCAGCAGCAGCATTGAAACGATATCACCGGCCAATCCTGCCAGCAGCACCCGTCGCAGACTCCACCGCCGTGCCAGTCGTGGAGCGAAGGCGGAGGCGAGGATGGCGAGCAGCACTTGCGGCAGGAACAAGGCGCCGTAACGCGTGCTGTCGAAACCAAATCCGTCCGGGCTGGTGAAGATCGAGCTCGCGGCCGGAAACGTCACCAGCGCCAAGCCCTGCATGACCGCCGCAACGTAGACTACGCCGACTTCACTGCGGCTTGCCGTGGCGGAAACATTCACGCGGAAGAGTCTCCCGCCCGGCGTTTTACCGATCCGGGCATATGTTGCCGGCCTCGCATTCGCGCGGCCTGCGTCCTCATGCCAGCCGTTGCAACAGATGCTCCCCCACCCGGATCGCATTGGCGATGGCGGTGAGCGACGGATTCACCGCTCCAATGCTGACGAAGAAGCTGGTGTCCACGACGTAAAGATTATCGAGCGCATGCGCCTTGCAATTCACATCGAGCACGGATGACTTCGGATCGGTTCCGAACCGGCATGTGCCCACTTGGTGGGCGCAGCCGGCGATCGGAATCTCCGTCTTCATGTAGATGTCGCGCGGGACGAGATGATGCGGGTGCATGCCCAGAAGGCTCAGCATCGATTTGAGCTTTTCGTACAGCTTCTGTCTCGCCACCTGGTTGTTGGGGATGTAACTCAAGGTCAGATCGCCGGCCTGGTTCACCGTCACGCGGTTCTCCGGGTCGGGCAGGTCTTCTGTCGTGAGCCAGAAATCCACTGCGTGGCGTGCAAGGTTGTCGAGCAGTCCCATCGGCAGCAGCGCCGTCTCGAGCGGCTTCTCGCCACGATACATCGGACCCAGAGACTTGCCCGTCATCTGGATGTTGCCCATCGGGTAGGCGAACCCGTCCATGCCGAAATAGAAATCGTTTAACGCGATCGTCTTCTGGAAGATGGTGGGATTGGGTTCGAGCGAGATGGCGAGCACAGCTTGGCTGTTGTGGAACATGTAGTTGCGTCCGACCTGGTCCGAGCCGTTGGCAAGGCCGTTGGGATGCTTGTCATTGGCGGACATCAGCAGGAGCTTGGCCGAGTTCGCCGCCCCGCACGACACCACGACGATGTCGCCGCGAAAGGCCGCGCGCTCGCCGGCGACCTCGGCGACGACTTCGGTGACCGCCGTGCCGTTCGCATTGGTCTGCAATTTCAGCGCCTTGGCGTTGCGGAGTAGCGTCACATTGGGAAATTCGAGGGCGGGACGCACCGCCACGGTTTCGGCATCGGACTTGGCGTGCACCAAGCAGGGAAAGCCGTCGCAGGTCTGACAGCGGATGCAGGTGCTGTACGCCATATTCTGCTCGTCCAGCATGACCGCGCAGGGAGCAGGGAAGGGGTGGTAGCCCGCCGCTGTCAGGTTGTCGAACAGCTGTTGAATGCGCGGCTCGTTGGAAACCGGCGGGCAGGGATAGGGTCCGCTGGCGGGCGGCTCGGTCGGGTCGTGCCCCCGCAGCCCATGGACGTGGTACATCTGCTCGGCGCGGGCGTAATACGGCTCCAGTTCCTCATAGGAGATCGGCCAGGCCGGGGAGATGCCGTCATGATGGCGCAACTCGCCGAAGTCCTCCCGGCGCAGACGATAGAGCGCCGCGCCGAACATCTTGGTCGCCCCGCCGACGAAATAATGTACCTGCGGCTGAAACGCCCGGCCATTGCGGTCGTACCAGGTCTCGGGAGAGACATAGCGGTTCTGCACGAACACCGCCGTCGCATCCCAGTTCTCCGCCTCGCGCTTGAGCCAATCGCCGCGCTCGAGAATCAGAATGCTCTTTCCCGAGGGCGCGAGCTGTCTGGCGAGCGTGCCGCCGCCTGCGCCGCTGCCGACGATGATGACGTCAAAGCGCTTGTCCATGCCTGCTCCATTTCCGAAAAGTCGAACCTTTTTCGGAGAGGATCATACGATCAAACCAACATTCGAGCGAAAGCGGCGTTCACCCCGACGCGATCAGGCGCTAGAGGCCGACACTGCTGTGCATGATGCCGCCATCGGCGAAGATCGTGGTGGCGGTGAGGTAGCTCGCGCCATCTCCCGCGAGGAAACCCACCACGCTGGCAATCTCCTCCGGCCGCGCCATGCGGCCCAGCGGGATGGCAGCGTCCAGCTGCGCCAGCTTGGCCGGGTCATCCATCGTGCTGAGATTGATCGGCGTCGCCACCGCGCCGGGACCGACACCGACAACGAGGATGTTATGACGCGCCAGTTCGAGCCCGGCGGTGCGCGTGAGCATGCGCATCCCGCCTTTGGCGAGGCAATAGGCGGTATTGCCCGGCATCGGCCAGTCTTCGTGCACGGAGGTTATGTTGATGATGCGACCGCCGCCGCCTTGCTTGATCATCTGGCTGGCTGCGATCTGCGTTCCGAAGAACGCGCTCTTGAGATTGACCTGCATCACCTTGTCGTACTGCGCCTCGGTCGTGTCGAGGACCGAGGTGCGGGTCTCGATGCCGGCGTTGTTGACCATGATATCGAGCCGGCCGAACTTGCTCACCGCTGCCGCCACGAGCTTGCGCAAATCGGCAGCCTTGCTCACGTCGGCATCCACGCCGACGGATTGATCGCCGAGTTTGGCAATCTGCTGCTCGAGCGCCGCCGTCGCCTCAGGATGGGCCACGTAGTCGATGACGATCGCGGCGCCTTGCCGTGCGAGTTCGAGGACGATCGCCTGACCAATCCCGCTATTGCCGCCGGTGACGATGGCGACCTTGTTCTTCAACGACATGATGGTTCCCCTTGATTTTGATGTCCGATCGATTCGATGCCCCTACGCATGGATCAGCGGCGATGAAAACGGCGCTGGCTTGCCGGGCGGCTGGCCGGCCGCGGACGCGCCTGCCGTCTCTTCCTCCTCGTGGAGTTGATCGATGAGGTTGGCGATGAGGCCGGTCCAGCCGGTCTGATGCGAAGCGCCACAGCCGCGACCATTGTCGCCGTGAAAGTACTCGAAGAACAGGATGTAGTCCTTGAAATGCGGATCGGTTTGGAACTTTTCATAGCTTCCGAAGACGGGGCGCCGTCCATCGGCGCCGCGTTGAAAGAGCTTCAGCAGACGCCGGCACAATTCGTCGGAGACCTGATCCAGCGTCAACATGATGCCTGATCCGGTTGGGCATTCGACTGTGAGCCCGTCGCCGTAGTACTGATGGAAGCGGCGCAGGTTCTCGACCAGCAGATAGTTGACCTGCATCCAAATGGGGCCGCGCCAATTCGAGTTGCCGCCGAACAATCCACTGTCGGATTCTCCCGGCTGGTACTTCACGCGATAATGTACGCCGTCGTACTCGAAATCGTAAGGATGATCGAGATAGGTGCGTGACAGAGCTCGCACTCCATAGGGAGAGAGGAACTCGCTCTCGTCGAGCATCCGCTGCAACAATTTGGTCATGCGGAAGGCACGCGCGAGCGAGAACAGCCGCCGCCCGTGCGAGCCGAGCTCGTTCCAGCGCGACACCAGCTTCACCAGATCGGGCCGCCGCTCGCGGTACATTTCGATCTTGCGCCAGAGTTCGGGGCGTTTGTTTATCACCGCCTGCTCGACAATCCCGACGGCGAACAAGGGAATAAGCCCGACCATCGAGCGCAGACGCATGGGGATTTTCTGTCCGGACGGCATCGACAGGACGTCGTAGAAGAAATTGTCCTGGTCATCCCACAGCCCGATGCCTTCGCTGCCCATGTCGGTCATCGCTTCGGCGATGTAGAGGAAGTGCTCCAGGAACTTGATGGTCATGTCCTCGTAGACGGCGTCGCGCTCGCTGAGTTCGATCGACATACGCAGCATGTTGAGGCAGAACATCGCCATCCAGGCAGTGCCGTCGGATTGCTCAATGTAGCCGCCCGTCGGCAGCGGCCGCGAGCGATCGAACACGCCGATATTGTCGAGGCCGAGAAAGCCGCCCTCGAAGATGTTCAAGCCTTGCGGATCTTTTCGGTTTACCCACCAGGTGAAGTTCAGCAGCAGCTTGTGGAAGATCCGTTCGAGGAAATCGAGATCGCCGGGACCGCCATTCTGGTTTCGGTCGTTCTCAAAAACCCGCATCGCCGCCCAGGCGTGCACCGGGGGATTGACGTCGCCGAACGCCCATTCATAGGCCGGCAGCTCGCCATTCGGGTTCATCAGCCAGACTCTGCAGAGCAGTTCGAGCTGCCCCTTGGCAAACTCCGCGTCAATCAATGACAGCGTTACGCAATGGAAGGCGAGGTCCCAGGCTGCGAACCAGGGGTATTCCCATTTGTCCGGCATCGACATGACATCGGCCGCGACCAGGTGGCGCCAATCGGAGTTGCGGCCATGCTTGCGGCTCTCCGGCGGAGGCGGCTGCAGCGGATCGCCGTTGAGCCATTGTCGCACATTGAAATCGTAGAACTGCTTGTTCCACAGCATTCCGGCAAAGGCCTGGCGCTGGATACGCCGCATGTCCTCGTCGCTGATGTTTTTCTGCCGCGCAGCGTAGAAGGCCTCCGTTTCGGCAATGCGCCGGCTGAAGACGTCGTCGAAGCCGACGAAGGCGCCCACGCGCTGATCGCCGGCGCGCAGCCGGACTCGAACCGTGACGCTGCTCCGGGCCGGCACCGTGCGCAGATAGAGGCCGGCGACCTTGGTGCCGTTCCCGCCGGCATTCACCGCCTCGGTGCGGCCGTGGATGACGTAGTCATGAAACGCATCCTTGAAATGGCCGGGCGCTGGCTCGTCGCCGAATAGACGGGTGAAATTGGTTTCGTTGTCGCAGAACAGCAGGCGATCCGCGCCTTCGAATTCGATGGTGTAGGCTCCGAGCTCCTCGTGATGCGCCGAGACGAGGCCGGCGCCGTGGTCCTGCAGCGACGGTTTTTGCTTCCCGGGCGACCAGCTCCAAATGTTGCGGAACCAGGCTTGCGGCAGGATGTGGATGGGAGCGGGGTCGGGACCGCGGTTGTGAACCGTAATCCGCATGAGCACGTCCTCGACCTCGGCCTTGGCGTATTCGACATCGACGTCGAAGTACCGGTCGTCGTCGAAGATGCCGGTATCGATCACCTCGAACTCCATCGCCGCCGAACCCTTGCGGTGTGCGTTCTCCTCGATCAACCATTCGTAGGGATAGGCGGCCTGCGGCAGCTTATAGAGCATGTGCGCGTAGGCGTAACTTGGGACGGCGTCGAGATAGTAATAGAGTTCCTTGACGTCCTCGCCGTGATTGCCCTCTTCATTGGTCAGGCCGAACAGGCGCTCCTTGAGGATGGGATCGCGGCCGTTCCACAGCGCGAGCGACAGGCAGAGGAACTGCCGGTCGTCGCAAAAACCGGCAAGGCCGTCCTCGCCCCAGCGATAAGCCCGGCTGCGCGCCTGGTCGTGGGTGAAGTAATCCCACGCCGTGCCATAGGGGCTGTAGTCCTCGCGCACCGTGCCCCATTGGCGCTCGCTCAGATAGGGGCCCCAGCGACGCCAGTTCTTTGCACCGGTCCGGCTTTCCTCGATGCGTCGCTTTTCGGCATCGTTGACTTGCGGCATGGGTTATCGGCTCCGCTCTGGCGCTCAGTGATCTTGCCTATTCAGGTGTGGCTGGATCGCTCGGCCTGTCTGAGCAGGCGCCACGCATCCAAGGTGCAGGCGACGGACCACGCCTGCGCAGGGGCGCCGCGCGGGTGGTGGGGTGGGTCTCCGTCGAAAATCTCCCCGATGGTGCCGACGCCCTGGTCCTCCAGCGCGTCGCTCATCCCTTCCAGCAGCAGCCGCGCCGCCGCTGCATCGCCGCTCACGCGATACGTAGCGAGACTGAACGGTCCGAGCAGCCAGCCCCAAACCGGCCCTTGGTGATAGCCGCCATCACGCTCCAGCACCCCGCCGCCATAGCCGGGATGGTATGCCGGGCTGCCCGGCGCAAGCGAGCGCAGTCCGAATGCGGTGAAAAGATCGCGCCTGCACACTTTGACGACGCTGGCCTGATCCTGCGGCGAGAGCGGACTGTGCGGCAAGCTGACGGCAAAGATCTGGTTGGGGCGGATACTGGCATCGTCCCCGTGCGGGCCGTCGATCACATCGTACAGGCCCTCGCCGTCGGCGCGCACGAAGCGCGCGAAGCTGCGCCTTGCAGGCTCGGCGAGGGAGGTGAAGCGATCCGGCTCTCCCAATCGGGCAGCGAACGCGCTCATGATGCTCAAAGCGTTGTACCAGAGCGCATTGATTTCGACGGGTTTGCCAATGCGCGGCGTCACCACCCAATCGCCCACCTTGGCATCCATCCAGGTCAATTGCACGCCGGCAATTCCGGCCTTGAGCAGACCATCCGCCGGATCGACCCCGATCCCATAGCGCGTGCCCTTCCGATGCCATTCGATCATGTCGGACAAGACCGGGAAAACTTCGCGCAAGGCGGCGATATCTCCGGTTGCATCGACATAGGCGCGCCATGCCTCGAAAAACCATAGCGAGGCATCGGCCGTATTGTACGCGGGGTGGTCGCCGGCGCCGGGGAACACGTTGGGCAACATCCCCTCGCTCACGAAGCTCGCGAATGTCTTGAGGATGCGCCGCGCGACATCCGGACGCCCGGTCGCCAGCGTCAGGCCCGGCAGGCTGATCATGGTGTCCCGGCCCCAATCGCCGAACCACGGATAGCCCGCGATCACCGACTGACCGTCGGGAACGCTGGGGAGCGGCCGCGCGAACAAGAAGGCGTCGGCCGCGACTGTAAGCCGGGCGACCCATCCGGGCGCGCCATGCATGGCCGGGTTGCCGGCCAACGCCGTGGAGAGCGTTGCTCGGTCGTGATCGAGACGTCGTCGCAGCGCCGCCGCGAGATCGCCGGAGGGCCCGGGTTCGAGGCTGGCGACGATGCCGCGCCACTTGCCCGGGACGAGCGGTATCGTCGCCTCGCCGATGCAGAGATGACTATCCGTCGCGTTGAGGCCGCGTTCGGCCTCCATCGGCAGAGCAAAGTCGCGATACCAATCGCGCTTGGCTACGATGTGGCCGCCGGGCGCACGAATGGTCAGGGAAAAAAGTCCGGCATCGGTGAGCACAAGACTTTCTCCTGCCGTGCGAATGTCCGGCGCAAAGTTGCCGACCGACGTCGTGCCGTGATGGTCACGATCGTTGGCCAGCAACGTCAGCCGCAACGACAGGCCGTCCGCGTCGGGATCCGACTCCGGCCGCAGTCGCCAGGCGGCATAGGTGGTGTTGCCGCCAGGCTCCATCCAGATGCGCGCCTCGATCTGCCGGTCGCCGATCTCATACGTCCATACCGGCACGGAATAATCGAGATGAAAGCTGGCGATGCGGACATGGCCCGCCGGCGCGATGGCGCCGCTCGCCCAGCGATTGGTGAACAGCGGCCAGGACTGGGCGCCAGCGGTGACGGTCGCATCGGCTTTCGCAAGGATCAGCCGACGCCCCAGCGGCGATCCCACCGGCGCGATCAGCAGCCCGTGATAGCGTCGCGTCAAGCTGCCGGCGATGGTCCCGCCGGCATAGCCGCCGAGGCCATTGGCGATCCACCATTCGCGCCGCTCCGCCTGGGCGAGGTCACCGCAGATGGCGCGCGTGAACCGGATCGGGCACGGCGCCCAGCCTGCCACCGGTCTACGCGAATCGGCGCCGGCGAGCGCCGTCGTCGTCGTTGGCCCCGAGCCGGCTTCGTTCGCGTTGGAACCCTGCATCGGACCCGCCTCTGGAAAAACGATCGGGCTTATCGCGGGCTCAATGAGAAGGCGCCGCGCAACGGCTGCATCTGGGCGTCGGCGGCAATGTAGAGAAAGCCTCCGGCCAAACCGAAATTCTTGAGGAAGGGCCAGAAATTCTGATTCCAATCATCCCCATTGAAAGGGAAGCTCCAGAAATTGTGGAACAGAACCGCGGTGGCGATCACGTAAAATATGAACAGTAGCGCCGCCTGGCGGCGGTAGAAGCCGGTCAGGATGCAGATCGGGCCGAAGACTTCAAGCAGGCCGCCGAGCACCAGCAACAGCGCCGCGAGCGAGGGCGGCAGCGGAATCCAGCCATGCGCCGCCTGGGTCATCGCCGCTTGGTAGTCGAAGATCTTATTGAGGGCGCTGAACGGAAAGATGACAACCAGACAAAGCCGGGCGATGAAAGCAAGAAATTGGTCCTGGGTCACGGCTCGTTCCGTTGCAGGGAAATTGACTTCGAAGTGAAATCGCGGGGAGGCCTAGGGGGGTCGTTCCTAT
>DASSJW010000883.1:0-5202 GCA_035690995.1 Xanthobacteraceae bacterium | reverse complement strand
CCAGCGCGAGAGCGAGGCGTTCGATCAATTGTCGGGTGTCGAATCTCATGATCTTTACCTCCATCCACACTGCCATCAATAGCGACAGCGGTGACCCGGCGCTGTGATGGTCATCACGAAAAAGCCGCTTCATCGCGCGGGTGCCGTTGCGTGAGCATTGCCGCCGTTATCGCCACAAAACCGGACATCCCGCAGCGTGCAATTGGCCCGGCGCTTGCGGTCACTCGCGCTCGAACCTAGGGTTCTCCTCCCTGTCTTTGCCCCTCGCGATCGAGCGCTGGAAGAAATGGTGGTACTAGCGAGTCGATGACCTATCTCGGCGGATGAGCGTGGCACGGCCCACAAGTTTCGATTTCGTTGTCGTTGGTGCGGGCTCGGCCGGCTGTGCGCTGGCCGCGCGGCTGACCGAACATGCGGGCGTATCCGTCCTGTTGCTCGAGGCCGGCGGCTGGGACCGCGACCCCTGGATCCACATTCCGCTCGGGTGGCCCCACCTTCTGCTCAACCGCAAGCACGACTGGATGTATTTCGCCGAGCCCGAGGCCACCATGGACGGCCGCGGGCTGGAATGCGCCCGCGGCAAGGTGATCGGCGGCTCGTCGTCGATCAACGCCATGGCCTATGTGCGGGGCCACCGCGGCGACTACGACCGCTGGGCAGCCTCGGGGCTGCCGCAATGGTCGTTCGAAAAGGTCCTGCCCTATTTCAAGCGCCAGGAGACCTGGGAGCGCGGCGCCGACTCCTACCGCGGCGGGTCCGGCCCATTGACGACGCAGTACTCGCGCTACCGCGATCCATTGGTCGATGCCTGGTTCGCGGCCGGCGCGGACGCGGGCTTCCCGATGACCGAGGATTACAACGGAGCGCAGCAGGAGGGCTTCGCTGTCGTGCAGAGCACCATGCGCAATGGCCGGCGCTGCAGCGCCGCCGTGGCGTATCTCAAGCCGGCGTTGCAGCGGCGCAATCTGACGGTGCGCGTGGGGGCGCTCGCGACCCGTGTCCTGTGGGAAGGGAGCAAAGCTGTCGGCGTCGAGTATTTGAGCGACGGGGCGCTCACGTCCGTCCGCGCGGACCGCGAGGTCCTGCTCTGCGGCGGCGTGATCAACTCTCCGCAATTGCTGATGCTCTCGGGCATCGGCGAGCCGGAGCAACTGCGCGCGCACGACATCAAGGTCGCGGTGCCGCTGCCCGGCGTCGGCAAGAACCTGCAGGATCACATCTCGGCTGCCGTCGCCTACGGCCGCAGGGAGCCGGGGGCGTTCCACCGCCGCATGCGGCTTGATCGGATCATGCCGGATCTGGCGCGCGCTTATCTGTTCGGGCAGGGCATGGCCAGCGATCTTCCCGCCGGGCTGCTGGCGTTTCTCAAGACCCGGCCGGACGCGCCGCTGCCGGATTTGCAGCTGCTGTTCAACGCCGCTCCGATGACGGCGCACCCCTATTTTTCGCCGTTTCGAAGTCCATATCCCGATGGCTTTGCCTGTCGTGCGGTCCTGCTGCGGCCGGAAAGCCGCGGCGAGGTCCGCCTCGCCAGCGCCGATCCGCGCGCCGCATTGACCATCCGGCAGAATTTCCTGGCCACCGACAATGACTGGGCTGTGCTGCGCGACGGCATTCGCCTGGTGCAGGATGTCGGGCGTCAAGCGTCCGTGGCGCCGTTCGTCGACAAGGAACTGGCGCCCGGGCCGAACGCGTCGCGCGCCGCGATCGACGCCCACATTCGCGCGACCGGGATCACCGTTCATCATCCGCTTGGGACCTGCCGCATGGGTGCGGCATCCGAGAGAATGTCCGTCGTCGATCCGCAGCTTCGTGTGCTGGGGACTGAAGGGCTGCGCGTCGTCGACGCCTCGGTGATGCCCGACCTTGTCGGCGGCAACATCAATGCCGTTGTGATCATGATCGCCGAGCGGGCCGCCGATCTGATCATGAAACACGCGGCCGCATGACCCCTGCGCGGGTCTTCTGACGGCCATCCTGGTTCGCCCAGAAAATGTCGAGACGAGGTGTCCGGCGCCGCCTACAGCTTCGAAAAAAAGCTGTCGACGTCATTGCCGAATGCAATGTGGTCTATGAAGCGGTGCCAGTGAAAAAGCCAGGCGCCCGGATCCTGCCAACTGCGCGCGTTGCTGAGTGCCTTCCAGAAAGCAGGATCTTGCAAGTGCTCCGGTACCGCGCGCATCGGCAGGGCGTTGTAGCCCTCATCATGTGCAACGTCGTTCACCTTCCACCAGCGGTACCCGTAGCCGCCCCGCTCAGCGGCTTCTCTGATGACCATTGCGGTGTGGTTCATGTCGCTCTGTCCGGCTGGCAGTTCTCAACCGCGCGGGCATTCTCTTTCCTGCGATGAACGCGGTCCCCGGATTTTGAGATAGGACAATTAGTCGATGGAGACGAGGCTCCGCCCTGAGAACTTTTTCCACGGTCTGAAATTGTTCAAGCGCACGAGCGCAACCGCGACAATCCAGACGGCCGCAATCGCGTCTGCATGCCGCCGCCCAAGCGGTTGCAGGCCGGTTCGGCATTCTGCTTCTCGGCGGGGCAATTTGACTTGGCGCGGGCGGTCGGCGCCGCGGACTCGATCGCATCGACCCGGATCATCCAAGCGGCCATCGCCAGCTTGTGCGGCGCTGCCGAACTTGTGGGGTCGCGCCCCATTGTCTCCTGTGGGGCGCGGCCGACCGTCAGAAAACAGCGGCGGCCATGTCCCGAGCGCGCGCAAAATCAGCCGTGCCCGTCGAATAGACCACGTTCACGCGCGATGGCTTCGCCAACGATTTCGAAGAATGCCCGCACACGCGCGGTTCTTTTCAGATCGGAGTGGGTCACGATCCACAATTCGCCTGCGAGTTCGGACACCGGGTCCGCCAGCGCTCGTGCCAGATCGGCGTCGCGATCGCCGAGGTAGCAAGGCAGCAGTGCCAAACCGATCCCCGCTTTTGCTGCCACCATCTGGTTGACCAGACTGTTTGTCCGGTAAACGAAGGATTCTGTCGCGACCCTGCGGTTGAGCCAGTCCGCCGCCCGGATGCCGACGGCCGTCTCCTCCCACCCGATCACGCCGTGTCGGCCGAGATCGTCCGCGGAGGCGAGCGCGAGGTTATCTGCTCCGAGGCAATCCCTGGCGCCGTAAACGGTCCAGGCGACATCGGCGAGCTTGCGGCCCCAGAGGTCTCCCTCTTTCGGTCGGATGGGCCGAAGCGCGATATCCGCTTCGCGTCGTGACAGGCTGAGGACGCGATTGTCGATGGCGAGCTCGACGACAATACCCGGATGTTGCTTCCGGAAGGCTGCCAGGTGCCGCGTGAGTTCACGATAGGCGAGGGTTTCCGAGGAGGTGACGCGCAAACGGCCGGTGAGGCGGCGATCGCGCCCGACAATGTCGCGGTCGAGCGCGAGCGTTTCATCCTCCATGCGCTCGGCCGCAGCCGCCATGCGCTCGCCGGCCGCTGTCGCTTCATACGAACCACCGGGAAGGCGCTCGAACAGGCGAACGCCAAGTCGCGCCTCGACGGCGTTCAAGCGACGGAACGCGGTCGAATGGTCGATGCCGAGCGCTTTTGCGGCGCCCGTCAGGCTGCCCGCCCGATGGACCGCAAGCACGAGTTGGGGCTCGTTCCAGTCATCCATACGGCGTCATACCACATGGCCGCTTGCAGTCTCGCAAGCGCCGCTGGCGTAATCCCAACGTGCTTTCTGATCCGACGGAACATAGGTGTCGCGCAACGGACCAGAACCTGGTCCCGCCAACCGGCAGGAACCGACATGACGCCGATCCAGCTTTACACCTACCAGACGCCCAACGGCCACAAGGCTTCAATCATGCTCGAGGAGACGGGCCTGCCGTATGACGTCCATACCGTGAATATCGAAAAGGGCGATCAGAACAGCCCCGGATTTCTGGCTCTCAACCCCAACAACAAGATCCCGGTGATTGTTGATCCGGACCGGAACCGGACCGTCATCGAGAGCGGGGCCATTCTGCTCTATCTGGCGGAACGTTCCGGCGTGCTGAAACCGCGCGACGAGATCGAGGCCGGGCTGACGCTGCAGTGGATCTTGTTCCAGGCGGCGCATGTTGGCCCGACGCTCGGCCAACTCTGGAATTACAAGATCTTCGCCCCGGAGAAGATCGGCTATGTGATCGCTCGCTTCGAGCGCGAAACCGGCCGCGTCCTGCGCGTGCTCGACCGTCAGCTGGCGGGGGGCCGCTATCTCGTCGGCGACCGGTATGGCACGGCCGACGTGATGACCTGGCCGTGGATTCTCGTCGCCGCGGCGAAGCTCGGCGTCAGCCTCGATCCCTATCCGAACCTCGCCCGCTGGCGCGACGACGTCGGATCGCGGCCGGCCGTCCAACGCGGCGTCCTCATTCCCGATCTCGCGCAACACGAGGCCGCCGCCTGATCCGGCGTTCGGCCACCTTCGGCACACAGGAGATACCACATGGGCGCTCCGTCCCCCGACCTCTGCAATCTCTGGCTCGCCCGCGCCTTCAACGCTCAGGATGTCGATGCCGCGGCGGCGATGTATCACCCCGAGGCGTCGATCGTTCAGGTCGACGAAGTCCATGGCGGGACCAGCCTCGCCCGCGGCTCCGACAGCATCCGCAAGACGATGGCCGCCTATGTCGGACTCAAGCCGCACATGGACGTCGTCACCCATCACACCACGGTCGCCGGCGACTTCGCGATGACCCGCTCACAGTGGCTCATCAAGGGCATCGACAAGGACGGCAAGCCGACCGAGGTGCATCACCACGGCATGGAGGTCCACCGCCGCCTGCCGGACGGCACCTGGGTGTTCTTCATGGATCATCCGTTCGGCGCCGATCAGAGCTGGGCAGTCGAGGCGCCGCCGCACACCGAATAACGGCGGGCGACGGTGCCGGTGCCGGCGGCCTCCGGCATTCCCTGCAACGCTGCGCTCGGCTTCATGCGCGACGACCATAGCGTCACCGCCGCCGCCAGCGCTTATCTGCTAGGCGAAGCGCGACGACGAGGGGAAATAGGTCGACGGCACAGACGTGCCGCTCGGTTCACTCCTGCCCGGCAAGACACGCTAAAAGCAGTCTGCGGGAGAGAGTGAACGGCTGGGTCATGCATGGCTTCGTATCGCTGCGCGTCGATCAACGAGTTGCTCTCGCGCTTGCTGGTCACGAGGCCCGCCTGGTGCAAGGGATTGGTAAGCGCGGCCCGCTGG
>DASSJW010000882.1:0-3259 GCA_035690995.1 Xanthobacteraceae bacterium | reverse complement strand
TTGCTGCAGCGAGATCGCGTGCGGGCTGAGGAACAGGTTGTAATAGACGTAGAGGACTCCGGCGATCGAGGCCCAGAATCCGGCCATGACGAATGTGAGCCACTGGATCAGCCAGACATTGTAGCCGAGCATGCGCATGCGCCGCGGCTGGTCGCGCGTGCCCATCAGGCTCGCGCCGAACGGCGAGCGCGAGAAGCGCCAGATGCAGAACAGCGCGACGACGAAGACGGCAAGGGTGAAATAATAGAAGCTGGATGCGTCGCGGATGTCGAAGCCGAACGGCATCGGGCGGGCGGGATACCGGATGCCGTTGTCGCCGCCGGTGAGGTCGTTCGCCCGGTAGGCGATGCCCCAGACGATCTGCCCGAGCGCGAGCGTGATCATGATGAAGCCGAGCCCGGGTGCGCGCAGCGACAGCAATCCGAAAAACGCCGCCGCGGCGGTCGACAGCGCGACCGCGAAGATCGCCGACGTGAGGTGGTCGTAGCCCGCGGTGACGGCGAGGATGCAGGCGTAGCCGGCGATGCCGAGGTAGCCGGCGTGACCGAGCGAGACCATGCCGCCGTAGCCGAGCATCATGTTGATCGAGAGCGCGAACAGCGCGTAGATCAGCACCTGGGTCGCCATGTTGACGTAGAACTCGTTGCCGATGATCCACGGCAGCGCCAGCAGCGCCAGCGCGCAGACGACAAGCGCGACGACCGTGCGCAAGGTCATATCTGCACCCGCCCGAACAATCCCTGCGGCAGGAACACGAGCACCAGCACCATCGGCAGGAAGAGCACGAAATAGGCGAGGTCGGGCACCAGCGCGATGCCGAAATTATAGATGAAGCCGACGATGAAGCTGCCGACGAAGGCGCCGAGCAGGCTTCCGGCGCCGCCCAGGATCACCACGATCAGCGCCAGCGGCAGCATGTCGGTGTCGAGGCCGGGATAGGCATTGAGGATCGGGCCGCCCAGCACGCCGCCGATCCCGGCGAGCGTGGCCCCGAGCAGGAAGACGGTGGTGAACAGCCGCGACACCGGGATGCCGACGCCTTGCGCCATCTCCATGTCGTCGACGCCGGCGCGGATCATGGCGCCCAGCCGCGTGCGCTCCATCAGCAGGTAAAGCCCCAGTGCGGCGACCAGCGCGATCGCCAGCACCACCAGCCGGTAGGTCGGAAACGCGAAGCCTGCCACGCGCAGCGGCGGCCGCAGCGATTGCGGCGCCGGCAGCGGCATCGGATCGCCGGTCCACACCAGCAGGCAGATGTCGGCGATGATGAAGGAGACGCCGAGCGTGACCAGCACCTGGCCCTGCTCGTTGCCGGCGAGCCGGCGCAGGATGAAGCGCTCCATCAGGATGCCGAGCAGTCCGACCCCGAGCCCGCCGGCGATCGCCGCCAGCCAGAAATGCAGATTGAGCCGGAGCAGGGTGTAGCCGAAATAGGCGCCGAGCATGAAGAACGCGCCGTGCGCCAGATTCGGTATCCGCATCAGGCCGAAGATCAGCGAGAAGCCCGACGACAACAGGAACAGCAGACCGCCGAAGGCCACGCTGTTCAGCGTCTGGATGATCCAGAACTGCCACTGCATCGGTCAATCGCTCTCGGGAGGGATCTCAAGGACGGTCATTGTACCGGGACGACCAGCGAATAGCGACCATCGGCCGCCGGACACGCGGCCTCCGGCAGGCCGAGCTCGCGGCGGACGATGTTGGTCCCGAGCACGAGCGCAACCATCTTGTAGAAGGCGTGGCGTCGGCTCATGCCTTCGCGACCCATTCCGCAGTCGGTGCAGATGACGAGACGCTCGGGCGGGATGAACTTCAAGGCGCGGCGGATGTGGTCGGCCACCTCTTCGGGCCGCTCGACCTGCAGGGTGTGATGGTCGATGACGCCGATCGCGATCTTCTTGTCAACGATGCCTTTGCCGATGACTTCGAGATCGATGCCGCCGGAGCTGCAGGATTCGAAGGTAATCACGTCGGCTTCGCACCGGTTGAAATATTCGATCGCCGGCTTGTAGCTCTGAATCTCGGCGAACATGCGCTGCTGCGAAGGATTGCCCCAGCAGCTGTGGCACCAGACTTCGGTCTTGTCGCGCAAGCCTTTCACGGTGTTGTTGTAGACTTCCACCATGAAGTCGGGGTTGATCACCTCGTTGACGAAGCCGCGCGCTGCCAGCAAGTGAATTTGCGGCTCCTCGATCTGGATCACGGGGCAACCGGCATCCGCGAGCTCGTGCAGTTCCGCACGCAGCGCATCGCTGATGGCGAGAATGCGGCTGCGGACGTCCTTGTAGTAATGATCCGCGCACAGCAGGCCGATGATCTCAGCGGTGATCGTGCCGAATTTGACCGGCTTCGCGGTCAGGCGCTGCGCGGTGCGCCACAACGCGGCGTACTGCAGGTCGCCGCGCTCGACCGGGCCGATGATCGGCGGCAGCAGGCGTGATTCGAGATAGTCATGAAGAATGTGTCCCGCCGGAAACCAGACCAGGCTTTTGCCCGGACTCGACGGGACCGGACGGGGATTGTGGCGGTCGAATCCCTGCATGTGGGACGGCGGATAGGTCGTCCAGCTCTGGCCGCCGACGTCGGTGTCGAACCGACAGTCGCCGTCGGTCAGGATATCGAGACCGGCAAGCTGCTGCTCGAGCAGGTAGACGCCGAGCGCGTCGACGTATTGCTCGCGGTATCTGGCATTGACCATGGCCGCGAGGAAGCTCCGCGAGCCGAGGTTTTCGGTGTACCAGCTCGGCCGCGGCAGCGAGCCGACGATCGCGGTCGGCAGTTTGATGTCGGCAGTCGCGCGAAGCATTCTCGTTCCCCCCGTCCCCAGCTGGTGTCCCGGTTCCGACGTTCGTACCCCTTGCAGCACGCAGGCGTACAAGAGTTGGAACCACAGGGACTAGCGTCTTTCAAATTCTCGTTCGCGTGTGGTTTGGATTTGACCCTGCTGGCAGGAACGTCGGATCCGCCCCACGCCGTGTGACCGTCTCGCCCGGTCCCGCGCGAACTTTGCTGCCGTCGCCCCCGCGCCGCTCGCGCCGGCGGCGCGGCCGGCGCGGGCGATCGGTCTCCCTTATTGCCGAAGCGTGATCCTTTCCGAAAACCGGTATCCACTTTTCGGGATCATGCTCTACGGCTCGAGATTTCGTGCCGGCGGGTAGTCGCGCGAATAGACCGGATTCTTGAGGAATTCGTCCTGCTTGTAGGTCCAGAACTGGCTGACATCGGGATAGGTCTTGATCACGGCGTTGACGTACTTGCC
>DASSJW010000881.1:0-5455 GCA_035690995.1 Xanthobacteraceae bacterium | reverse complement strand
GAAAAAATTGAGCACACCCCAGGTGAGAGCGAATGCCACCCGCGCCGCCAGGTCGGCCTCGGACCATATCAACAGGCCCGCGGCGGCAAGCTGAAGAGCGACCAGGAGCGCGACGGCGGGGAGCCGCCGGCGATCGGCAGTGGCGGTACGCTCTTTGCGATGGATGACGGCCGGCGGCATGATGGATTGCCAGGGCCGCGCCCTGGCGACATCCCCCGGCGCGGAGGTTGTCATCTTTCTGTAATAAACTCGTCATGGCAAGGGCCGACCTGGCCATCGCCAGACCGTCGCTCCGGCCATTCGCCTGCAACGGGGCGGTTATTGCCCGGCCGCGGCCCTTTTGACGAAGCGGTCGTCAAAGGTCTTCGCGAGGTCGATATTGGCCCCTTTGAGCTCATCATCGAAGGCAACCAGCATATCGGCGGCGGACTTCATGCCGGCGGCGGGGATAACGCCGGTAACCGAATAGACCGGTTTGTTGGCCTTGACGGCGGCAACATAGAGCGCCTTGTCGCCGAGGAAATACTCCTCCGGCACCGTCGCCGCGATCTGCTCGGGCGTGGCCTGCTCCAGCCACCGGAGCGTCTTGTAGAACGCATTGACCAGCGCCTGCACGGTGTTGGGGTTCTTGTCGATGAAGTCCGCCCTCGCATAGAGCACCGCCGCCGGATTGGAGCCGCCGAAAATGGCGCGGGTGCCCTCTTCCGTCCGGCTGTCCGCGACAACCTTGATGTCGCCCTCCTGCTCGAGCTTCGTCATCATGGGATCGAGATTGGAAATGGCGTCGATCTCACCCTTCTTCATGGCGGCGACGGCCGAGGGCCCAATGCCGACGCCGATATAGGACGCGTCGGTCGGCTTGAGACCGGCCTTCGACATCAGATACATCACGAAGAAATTGGTCGAGGATCCGGGCGCGCTGACGCCGATCTTCGCGCCCTTGAGGTCGGCGGCCGATTTGTAGCTTGCCGCCTTCTCCTTGCGCACCCCTACGACGATGCCGGGGAAGCGGCCGAGCTCGATCACCGCCCTGATGGCTTGGCCTTTGGCCTGCATGCGGATGGTGTGTTCGTAGGCGCCGGTGACGACGTCGACCGAACCGCCGACCAGCGCCTGCAGGGATTGCGCGCCGCCGCGGAAGTCGTTGATGGTGACGTCGAGACCTTGTTCCTTGAAGAAGCCGAGACGCTCGCAGATGGTCAGCGGCAGATAGTACAGCGCGGTCTTGCCGCCGACCGCAAGAGTGAGCTGCTTCTTCTCGACCGCCTGACCGGGTGTCTGGCCATGCGCGGCACCGGCGAGCGAAGACACCAGCGCGAACGTCACGAGCAGAGCTTTGACGGATTTCATGCGGTCCTCCCGGGCGGCGAGCGGTTGTTGTTATCGGCTTTCTTATAGGGTGGCGGCGGCGCGACGAAAAGCGGTCCACCCCGCGGGAGACAGCACCTCAGGTGCGTGTTTCGGCCGCAACCGGCCGCCAGACCAGCAGCCGCCGCTCGACGAGCGTGACCAGATAATCGATGACAAGCACGAAGGCCGCGAGGACGAACATCCCCGCGAATACGCCGGCCACGTCGAACACGCCCTCGGCCTGTTGGATGAGATAACCAAGGCCGGCGGCCGAGCCGAGATATTCGCCGACCACGGCCCCGACCACGGCAAAACCCACCGCGGTGTGGAGCGAGGAGAACATCCAGGACAATGCCGACGGCCAATACACATGGCGCATGAGCGCGCGTTCGCCCATGCCGAGCATGCGGGCATTGGCGAGGACCGTCGGGCTGACTTCCTTCACGCCTTGATAGACGTTGAAGAACACGATGAAGAACACGAGGGTGACGCCGAGCGCGACCTTGGACCAGATACCAAGGCCGAGCCAGAGCGCGAAGATCGGTGCCAGCACCACCCGCGGCAGCGCGTTGATCATCTTCACGTATGGATCGAACACCGCCGCCACGCGCGGCTGCTGCGCGAACCAGAAACCGATCAGAACGCCTGCAACCGAGCCGATGACGAAGGCAAGCACCGACTCGACCAGCGTGATCCAGAGATGCTTCCAGATCGTGCCGTCGACGAACCACTTGACGATGCGGGCCGCGACATCGGACGGCGTCGAGAAGAAGAAGGGCGGAAGCAGCTTGACGCCGCCGATCGGCACCGTGGTGAGAACCTGCCAGAGCAGCACCGCGGCGACGGCGACGAGAAACTGGAGCGTGAAAAGCGTAAGCCGGGACACGCGATGCAATCTCTCACTGTCCCCATCGGCGCAGGCGCATGATCCAGTAATCACCGATATGGAGATGAGCCACGATCCATGACCCGTCCCGGTCTCGGTGATTACTGGATGCCCCGCTTTCGCGGGGCATGACACCGAATGCCCGATTACGGTTTCGAGAACGTTCCGATAATCCCGGTCGCTCCCTTGGCATGCCCTTCTAACGCCTTGATCAGTTCGTCTCGCGTCATGCCCGGCTGCAGCGCCGTCGGCTCCAGGTCAGTCGCGATCAACGTGAAGGTGTAGTGGTGCGGGGCTCCGGGCGGGGTGCACGGGCCGAAATAATGCGGCAGCCCCATCAAGCTCTTGCCGCCGACATACTTGTCGGTCTGCTTGGAAACCTCACCTTCGGCAAAGCCGGTCACGGACACCGGGATGCCATACGCGACCCAGTGGCTCACTCCACCTGGCGGACGGCCTTCCGGATCGAACATCATCAGCGCATAGCTCTTGGTGCCTGCCGGCGGGTTCGCCCACGACAACGCAGGCGAAACGTTCTCGCCCACGCAATTCGGATTCTGCTTGTTGTTGCCCGCCATCTTGGTGGCCAGCCGCTCGCCGTCCTTGAAAGACGATGAGGTGATCGTGAAGGCGTTCTGCGCATTGGCATTCTGACCGTTCCAGGCAATGGCCAAGGCCACGCCGCCAGCCAGCAGAAGTGTTCGCTTTACCGACATCATGTTTCCTCCATGTGGGCCGCTTCGCCCATCGCAACAAGTGTAGCCGTCACTGCAATATCAAGGCAACAATGCAACGCATGTCATCCGCCGCCGGTCTGGGCGTAACCCTTGAGCACCTCGGCCTTGAGCGTTGCCCAGATCTCACGGTGAAGATCCTGGAACGTGCGCTCGACCTTGATCTCGGCGATATCGCGCGGCCGTGGCAGCGGTACCTTCCAGTCGCCGATGATGCGTGCCGCCGGCCCTGCCGACATGATCACCACCCGATCGGAGAGCGCGATCGCCTCCTCCAGATCATGGGTGACGAACAGCACCGCCTTGCGATCGGCATTCCACAGATCGAGCAAAAGGTTGCCCATGATCTGGCGCGTCTGCGCGTCGAGCGGGCCGAACGGCTCGTCCATCAGCAGGATCTTGGGATCGCGGATAAGCACCTGGACCAGGCCGACGCGCTTGCGCTGGCCGCCGGACAGCATATGCGGATAGCGGGCGCCGAAGCCGGCGAGACCGACGCGGTTGAGCCAGACCTGCGCCCGCTCGCGCGCGAGCGCGCGGGCGATGCCGGCGGTCTCCAGCCCGATCGCCACGTTTTCGAGCGCGGTTTTCCAGGGCAGCAACGCGTCCGCTTGAAACAAGTAGCCGGCCTGCCGGTTGAGCCCGGTCAGGGGGGCGCCGAAGATGTTGACGCCGCCTGATGAAGGCGCAACCAGCCCGGCGGCGACATTGAGCAAGGTCGATTTGCCACAGCCGGTCGGGCCGACGATGGCCACGAACTCGCCATCCGCCACCGCAAGCGAGGCCCGCTCCACGGCCTGATATGAGCCTCCGTCGGCCAGGCGAAAACTCACCGTCACTTGCGAGAGCGCAACGGCGGGCGGCATCGCGGCGCGCCGCCGCGCTACTGCTTCATCATGCGCGCGGCCAGCGCCGTGTCGCAGAACTCGAGAAACGATGTGATACGGCCACCTTCCATTTCGATCAGATCGAAAAGATCGGTGTCGACAGTCTCTCCGGTAACGGCGGAGCGCATCTTGGCGCGCCATTGCACCGCCGCCTTCGACCCGTCGATGAGCATGGACACGATCTTATGGTCGAGAACCTCGAAGGTCTTTATCATGCCCGCAGGCAGGGGGCGGTACTGCTCGGCCCCTCGACCAGGGTCGCAATGGGACTCGCGCTGGAACCCGCCATCTGAAACCTGGCGTGAGGCGCAAACAGCCGGCCGAGTGCATCGAGGTCGCCGCGCTGACGCGCAGCATAGGCGTCACGAAGGGTGCGCTCCATGTCTTCGCGGCCGCTCATGGTGTCCTCCCCTGAATTTTCGCCGGCTTTGCCTCCATCATGCCGGAACCGCAATGCGAGAGGAAGCCGCGGAATCAGTTTCGGCTCCGTCGATGAATACACGCGTGATCCGATAGGGCCCGCGGCAGCGAGCCCGTGCATCGACGCCGTGGATCAGTTCCGGCTTCGGCCCATCAGCGGCTGCTGCTTGATCCCATAGGGCTCGCGGCAGCGAGCCCGTGCGTCGACGCCGGGGATCAGTTCCGGCTTCGGTCCACCAGCGCCCGCTGCTTGATCCCATAGGGCCCGCGGCAGCGAGCCCGCGCGTCGACACCGTGGATCGCTTCCGGCTTCGGCCCATCAGCGCCTGCTGCTTGATCCCATAGGGCTCGCCGCGGCGAGCCCGTGCGTCGACGCCGTGGATCAGTTCCGGCTTCGGTCCACCAACGCCCGTTGCTTGATCCACGGCATCATGGCGCGCAGCTTGGCGCCGATCTCCTCGATCGGATGCGCGGCCATCTTGGCGCGCATCGCCTTGAACGAGGTCTGGTTGACGCGGTTCTCCAGCATCCAGTTGCGGGTAAAAATGCCCGACTGGATGTCGGCAAGGATGCGCTTCATCTCCGCGCGGGTCTCATCGGTGACCACGCGCGGGCCGGAGACGTACTCGCCGTACTCGGCGGTGTTGGACACCGAGTAGTTCATAGTGGCGATGCCGCCCTCGTAAATGAGGTCCACGATCAGCTTCACCTCGTGCACGCACTCGAAATACGCCATCTCTGGCGCGTAGCCGGCTTCCACCAGGGTTTCGTAGCCGGCCTTCATCAACTCAACCAGGCCGCCGCAGAGCACAGATTGCTCGCCGAACAGATCGGTTTCGCACTCTTCGCGAAACGTGGTCTCGATGATGCCGGCGCGGCCGCCGCCGATGGCGGCCCCGTACGAGAGCGTGAGATCGTGGGCGTTGCCCGACACGTCCTTGTGCACCGCCATCAATACCGGGACGCCGGCGCCGCGCTGGTACTCCGCGCGCACGGTGTGACCGGGTCCCTTGGGCGCGATCATCATGACGTCGAGGTCGGCGCGCGGCTCGATCAGATTGAAATGGATGTTGAGGCCATGGGCGAACATCAGCGCCGCGCCATTCTTCATGTTGTCGACGAGGTGCTCGCGATAGATGTCGGCCTGCAGCTCATCGGGCGTGAGCATCATCATCACG
>DASSJW010000880.1:0-2128 GCA_035690995.1 Xanthobacteraceae bacterium | reverse complement strand
CGGAACCCCCTCGGGCAGCCGGCAGTAACGCGCCGCACAGACATTTCACTGCCGTTCGGCTATCCTATCGGCTTGGCATACCGAAGGAAACTGCTTGTTAAGGTCTCTTTAATCATCGTTAACGGCGAGCGGGCATGCGTCAGGGACCGCACCATGAGAGCCGCCACCAGGCCGCCGCGCCGGAGCCTTCGGCCGATCGCCTGGCGGTCGCCAGACGCCCGACCCCGGCGCAGCGGCGTTATCTCGAGCGCGGGCTGACGCAACCCGGCGGAAAGCTGCCGCTGTTCGACCGCAACGGCCGCGAAGTCGCGAAGCAGACAATCGAATCCTGCATTGCCCAGGGCTGGGCCATGCCCTGGGTGCACAATCCGATCAAGCCGGCCTGGCTGGTGTGCCGGCTTTCCGCGGCCGGCTATCGGGTGCTGGGCGGCGAGCCGCCCTCGCAAAGCACCGGCGAGGGGAGGCCCGCGGGCCCCGATGAGCTTTAACCATGCCGCGGCGGCGCGACGCTAACCAATAACCCGCTGCTAACCATGCCGGGCGTCCCGTCCGGTCCCTTCCTGTGCCGGGTGGCCGCGTGGCTGCTCGCTTCGATTGCCGCGCCGTAGAACTGCTCGCGGGGCGCCCGTCACGCGTCGCCGGAGGGCGACGTCGAGAGCGGCGATTGATCCCGGCGTTCATCTGGCGCGCGCCCGCGCCAGCCGCTATAGGAGCCCGGCGTCGCCGCACCTCCCGCAACAATTCCCCCAGTCATATGCCGAGCATCACCTATATCGATTACGAAGGTACCGCCCGCACGGTCGAGGGCGAGATCGGTTCCACCGTCATGGAGACGGCGATCAAGAACGGCATTCCCGGCATCGAGGCGGAATGCGGCGGCGCCTGCGCCTGCGCCACCTGTCACGTCCACGTTGACGAGGCTTGGCGCGCGGTGGTGGGTGAGCCCTCTCCCATGGAGGAGGACATGCTCGACTTCGGCTATGACGTGAAGCCGGACTCGCGGCTGTCCTGCCAGATCAAGGTCACCGCCGAGCTCGATGGCCTGGTGGTGCGCACGCCCGAGCGGCAAGCGTAGCGGTCATGTCGGGCCGCGGTCTCCATCCGCGGCGTGTCATCCCCATATTCAGAACGGCGCCAGCGAGGTTCGGCCAAAACGCATGAGTGAAGTCATCAAGACCGACGTCCTGATCATCGGCGCGGGGCCCTGCGGGCTGTTCGCCGTGTTCGAGCTGGGCTTGCTCGACATGAAGGCGCACCTCATCGACATCCTCGACAAGGTCGGCGGCCAATGCGCGGAGCTCTATCCGGAAAAGCCGATCTACGACATCCCCGGCATTCCCTATGTCACCGGCCAGGGTCTCTGCGAGGCGCTGATGGCGCAGATCAAGCCGTTCGGGCCGACCTTTCATCTGCAGGAAATGGTGCAGACGATCGAGAAGATCGGCGATCCCTTGTTTCGGGTGACGACCGATCGCGGCCAGGTGTTCGAGGTGAAGGTCGTCGTGATCGCGGCGGGCGGTGGCTCGTTTCAGCCCAAACGCCCGCCGATTCCCGGCATCGAAGCCTACGAGGGTGCGTCGGTGTTCTATGCCGTCCGCCAGATGGAGCAATTCCGCGACAAGCGCGTCCTGATCGTGGGCGGCGGTGATTCTGCGCTCGATTGGACGCTGAACCTCGCGCCGCTCGCCAGCCACCTCACGCTGTTGCACCGGCGCAGCGATTTCCGCGCCGCCCCCGATAGCGTCAACAAGATGATGGCGCTGGTCGGCGAGGGCAAGATCGACTTCGTGCTCGGTCAGGTGGCGTCGCTGGAGGGGCAGGGCGGACGCATCGCCAAGGCGATCGTCAAACGCAATGACGGCTCGAACTTTGAGATTGCCTGCGATGCCTTGCTGCCGTTCTTCGGACTGACCATGAAGCTCGGTCCGGTCGCGGAGTGGGGCATGGAGATGAAGGACGGCGAATATATCGTCGTCGACACGTCGACGTTCGAATCGAGCATCCCCGGCATTTTTGCGATCGGCGACATCAATTGGTATCCCGGCAAGCTCAAGCTCATTCTGTCCGGCTTCCATGAAGGCGCGCTGATGGCGCAAAAGGCCCATCGTTACGTCTATCCCGACAAGCG
>DASSJW010000879.1:0-2224 GCA_035690995.1 Xanthobacteraceae bacterium | reverse complement strand
CGTTGCCAAGCGTCTCCTGGCGGAAGGCGCGATCGCCGGCATCAAGTACTATCCCTATGACGGGATCGGTGTCGCCCTCGACGACCTCGAAGCCGGACGCATCGGCCTTGTGATCAAGCTCTTTCCGGTGATCTCGTGGCTAATAAGCGACCGCCCGCAATTGACGGTCGCGATGCAGGTCCCGACCCACGAGAAACTCGGCATCGCTTTCGCCAAGGACAATGGGGCGTTGTGCGATGCCGTCAATCGCGCGCTCACCACTTTGCATGACAATGGCGAATTCGCCCGCCTGCAGGCGCGCTGGCTTCCGTCTCCGGGGCACCGGTGAGGTCAATCGATGCTGCGCGCGTTCAATGGGAACCCGGATGCGCGACGCGCCCGGGTCGAACGGCCCCGCCAGGCGCGGCCTACGGAGTGCGCGGCCGCTTTTCCTCGAACTGCGCATAGGGACCGGCGGCGTAGACGATCCGTCCGCCGACCATCGTGAGCAGGGACTCGATGCCGCCGATGTCGCCGGTCGGCACCGTCAGATAGTCCTTGGTCAGCACCGCGAGATCCGCGAGCTTGCCGGCCTTGAGCGAACCCCGCGTGTCGTCGTCGAAGGTGAACCAGGCGCTGCCGAGCGTGTAGAAGCGCAGCGCCTCCTCGCGGGAGGGTAATTGCTCCTCATCGCGGGTGAGCGTGCCGCCCACGGTCTTGCCGTCCACCATCCACTGCAACGATACGAACGGGTTGTACGACATCACGCGGTGCGCATCCGTGCCGCCGCCGATCGGGATGCCGAGCTTGAGCGCGGTCATGATCGGCGGCGCCAAGCGCATGGCTTCGCTGCCGCGGGCCTTGAGGAACGCCTCGCCATTGAAGAACATCGCATTCTGCATCAGCCATCCGACCCCGAGCGCCTGCATGCGGCGGAGGTTCTCCGGCGACGCGTCGTTGAGATGCGCGATCGACCAACGCAGCGGCGCGATCGGAGTTTCGCGGTTGACGCGCTCCAGTACGTCAAGCAGGTGGTGCACACCGAGCGATTGTTGTTCCAGTGCTGCGTGATCGTCATGCGGCGCGACGCCGCCCATTTGTAGATTTGATAAAGCTGCTCCTTTTGCGCTTCGGTAGGGTTGTCGTTGTTGTACATGCCCCATGCGACGTTCTCGCCGATGCCATTGAAGCGCAGCCAGTCATCGCCGAAACCCATCGGCAACATCTGCGTCACGGTCTGGTAATCCTCCAGTTCGTTGCCGCGGCGCTGGGCGAACAGGCTGTAGACCACGCGCACGGTGAGTGCGCGGTCCTGCCAGAGTTTGAACAGCGGCTGATAGCTCGGGGCCGTCAGGTTGAAACCGCCGGGATCGCTGACGCCGGTGATGCCCAACCGGTTGAGCTCGCGGAAGAACTGTCGCGTGCCTTCGACACTCTCGTCGAAGGTCGGCAGCGGCAGCTTGTCGAATAGGCCGCTGATCGTGGGGTTGTCGCCGAGGATCCAGCCGGTCGGCGTGCCGTCGGCGGCGCGCTCGATCTTGCCGCTCGGCGGCACGTCCGCATCGCTGGCGATGTTGAGCGCCTTGTAGGCGGCGGGCGTGAGCAGGGCCGCGCTGTAGAACAACTGCACATAGACCGGGTTGTCGGGCGCGGCCGCGATCAATTCGGCCTGGGTCGGCCGCCGTTTTTCCCGGAACTGCTGCTCGGTCCAGCCGCCGGCGACGATGATCCATTGGCCGGGCTTTGCTCGTTGCGCCGCAGCCTTGATGCGCGCCATCGCTTCGGGGATCGAGTTCGTGCCGATCCAATTCACCTCGGTGGCGTAGAACAGCGCAGCTCGGATCGCATGCATATGCGAGTCGATCAGGCCGGGAACGACGGTGCGGCCCTCGAGATCGATCGTACGCGTGTCCGGGCCTGCCAGTGCCCGGATATCGGCCAAGCTGCCGACCGCGACGATCTTGCCGTCGCGCACGGCGAGGGCCTCAGCAGCCGGCGAGGCCGGGTCGAGGGTCACGATCTTGCCGTTGAGCAGGACGGTGTCGGCGTTCTGGCCGAATGCGGCCGACGCAAGCCCTGCCGTGGTAAGGGCAACCGCGACGAGCGCAGCGACGATGGGATTCATTTATGGCTCCTCCCGATGGCTGTCCTTCACCGCGCCTGGGCCGGTGAGGCGAAAATCTTTGCGAAGCGATCGGCCAGCTCGGCCGGCGTGGCGGTGATCAGCGTAACCACCTTGTCGACG
>DASSJW010000878.1:0-11020 GCA_035690995.1 Xanthobacteraceae bacterium | reverse complement strand
AGCAAAGCTAGGCGGCCCGTACTATGTCGACGACGCGGAAATCGGATGTTCCGGTGAGCTTTCAGTCACTAAAACCGGGCAACCTTGAATCCTTCGCGGTGTGAGAGGTGTCGATCATTGCCGGCGGCAGCCGCAATTTCCTGGAGACCGGCTCTCCCTCGACAAGGCGCGGACAAGGTCTCGTCCGGGCGTGTCTGGGTGCGTTCGCATTTGCCGTGCTTGTCTTCCCGATCTTGCCTATCTCGACAGCCTTCGCAGCAAAGCTAGGCGGCCCGTACTATGTCGACGATGCGGAGATCGGAAAGCCCGGCTCCTGCGAGGTGGAATCCTGGAGCTCCTTCGCAGCCAACGGCGACCGCATCTCCGTCTTCAGCCCCGCCTGCGTGGCCAATCTCGGCTCGCCGGTTGAATTGGGCACCAACCTGGTCAACGCGCGCTCCGATGGTGACGGCAACTCGACCATCTCGCTCACGGCGAAAGCCGTTCCCCTCCCGATCGGCCCCGCTGGGTTCGGATTGGCAGTGGCCGGCGCGGTCATCTACGATCCGACCGGCCACACGAACAACGGCCTGATCCTCAACGTCCCGATAACGTTCGACTTCAGCAGCGCCCTGCGTCTCAATATCAACGTCGGCGCGCAATACTACGCCGCCGACCCGCGTGGACTCTTCGCTACCGCCGGCGCGGGCCTCTCCTGGAACTTCGTGAAGCAGTGGAGCGTGATCTCGGAGGTTTTTGCCCTGATGGGTCCCGGCCAATCGAACCCGCGCTTTCAGAGCGGCATCCGCTACAGTCCCACCAATGACATCGACTGCGATCTGATCTACGGCCGCAACCTGACCGGTGAGGGCGCGAACTGGATCACCCTGGCGCTGACCGTCAGGATCGGCGACAACTGATCCACTTGCTGCGCGTTCGCTGATCGGCATGTCACCTGCCGGCCGCGCCGGAACCGGTTCGCGGCGACTGGTCTGCCGTCAGGATGCATGCAACGTTCGAAGCGCTGTCCTGCTCCTCGGGCATCTCACCTCGTTCGGTATCGGCGAGTTGATGACGTATCCGGGCTCAGGCGTGCTACTCGTCAATGCGATCTCGCAGATCGATGTGCAGGCCGATGTACAGGTCGAGGTACAGGTCTTGGCTCCTGTCATGTTCAAAGCAGGGAGAAGCAGATGACAAAATTTGCGCTGTACGTTCCGCTGCAGGCTAAGCCGGGCAAGGAGAAGGAGGTCGCGGACTTTCTGCGTTCCGCCCTACCCTTGGTGAACGCTGAGGCTGGCACGATCTCGTGGTTCGCCATTCAAGAGGGCCCCTCCTCCTTTGCCATCTTCGATACGTTCGATGACGAGGCCGGGCGCGACGCGCATCTCAACGGCAAGGTGGCCGCGGCGTTAATGGCGAAGGCCAAAGCCGGCGATCTGTTTGCCAAGACACCGGAGATCTACAAGCTCGAAATTCTCGCCGACAAGCTTCCGAAATAACAAGCGCCGCGGGTTCGCCTGGGCGAGAAGCACGGTGGAGGACGTCAGCCTGGAGCACGCAACCGCTGACGCGACAAGTCCCCGCCTTGTCGGCCGGATACTGCCCAGACGCCCTGCGGCAGGAACGGCGCCCGCGATGCGCGACGGGCTTACGACGCCCGCCGGCACGGCGGTCTCTCTCAGGTCTGAGGCTGCGGGCTTTATTGCTTCGGCTCGGTCTTGTCCGCGCCGGCACCTTCGGACGCGCTTTTCTTCGGTTTCAGCTCGCCGAGCGCCGTATCGAGAGCTGCCAATCCGGCCGCCACCACCGCCGCCGTGGCCGCCTTCTTCGCCACGTTCTTGAGTTTTGCTCGCGCCTTCGGTGCGGTTTTCTTTGATTTACGTGCTGCCTTGGCTTTTGTCGCTTTCTTGGTCTTCGACTTCACTGCCGCACGCTTGGTCTTGGTCTTTGCCTTGGCCTTGGCCTTGGATTTGGATTTGGACTTGGTGCGCTTGACCGCTTTTTTCATGATCCCTCCTGCTTGCCCAGATGACGCAATATTTATATTGGCTCATCTTTCGCCTCACTGGCAAGGGAGGCCATCTCGCGCGAACCGCGACTTCGCGCATTGAATGGCGTTGTCGGCTGCAAAGCCGCCGACAACGCGCTCTGTTGCTCCCGGAGGCGCGGGTTCAGACGACGTCTTCGCAGGGGACGAATAGTGTCTCATCCCAGACGAAACCGGTCGGAACCCGGCCCGCCGCCTCAGACCATCAGATCGAAGTGATGGAAGATCGCAGAGAAGTCATAGGGCTGCTGGGCGATCCCGCTGCTGTCCGGCGACGCGTAGTGAGCGCCGGCGGTGTTGCCGTTGTCGCGCGCCACCGACCACATCGACAGCCGCACGACATTGCTGTCGGTCTGGGCATAGTCGAGCAGGGCTTGCGCATCCGCCAGCGTGAAGACTTCGGAAGCGACATCATTGACGCCGATCATCGGCGTGATGCCAATCTTTGCGGACAGACCCAGGCTGCTGATCTGCGCTTCGGTCGCGATCGCCGCCTGGATGGCATCGCGTCCCATCTGGCCCCCGTTGTCGACCGACGGCCCGTAGTCCATCGCCATGATGTTGACCACGTCGATCCTGACGCCGTCATGTTTGGCGCTGGCGAGAACGTTGAGCCCGTCGGCGGTCAGCCCGGTCGGCAACACCGGCAGCGTATAGGAGATGGCCAGGCCCGGATTGGCGGCTTGCAGTCCCGCGAGCGCCTGATCGCGCAAGGTGATCGAATGCTGATCCTGCACCGCTGCCCCCTCGATGTCGAAATCGAGCGAGTTCACGTGATAGCGGTCGATTACCGACTGGTATTCCGCCTGCAGGCTGGCCGCGCTGGTCGCGGTCAGCGCAGCCTCTTGGCCGGCAGCGCCGCCAAACGAGATGGTGACGTGACCCCCCGCGGCCTGAATCGCCTGCACCTGCGACAGGATCGTCGTGCCGTTGGCCAGGGTGTCGTCGGTGATCGCGCCGGTGCCTTGCCAGCCGATGCCCCGATCGGAGCTCAGCACGAATGCGAGCGTGAAATTCTCGATGCCCGACGCGGCGGAGATGGCGGCCAAATTGGCCGCCGCCGGCATAGCCATGTCGATATACGGGCTGAACTCGTGCGCATGGCTTTCGCCCCCGGGACCGCCCGGGACCACCGCGGCCGTGTGCACCGAGATGGGCGCCGCCTCGGCGGACGAACCCGCTGCATCGAGGGCTGCCACCGAGAACGTGTAGGTCGTATCGGGCGCGAGGTTCGCGACCGTGAAGCTGGTGCCCGTGACGGTCGCGATCTGGTGCTCGTTCTCGAAGATCGTATAGCCAGTGACCACGCCGTTGCCGGGCACGCTCGATGCATTCCAGTGGAGGATCGTGGCACTGCTCGATGTTCCAACGGCGGCGAGGCCAGTCGGCACCGTCGGGACGGCATGCGACGGATCGACCGCTGCGACAATGGTCCAGGGCTGCCCGTAGGCGCCGTTGTAATGCGCCGGATCGTTCCCTTGGGTCCACCAATTGGCCTGATAGATCACACCATCTTCGATCGCGGTCATGCCGGCAATGTAGACATTGCCCGCTGACCAAAGAGTTGGACCATTGGGAAGCGCTCCCGCGACCGCGGTCCAGGGCGCGCCAACGGCGCCGTTGTGATCCGCCGGATCCGTGCCCTGCGTCCACCAATTGGCTTTGTAGGTGATGCCGTTTTCCGTCACCGTCATTCCGGCCGTGTAGACGCTGCTCGCCGACCATGGGTCCGCACCGCTGCTTGGCGTGACAGGAGGCTGCGGAACGACCGGCGGAACGACCGGTGGCTGCGGCGGCTCGGGCGGCGTGACGGGCGAACTGCCCAGCACCGATGTCCACTCGCTGATCGCGGAGGCATCCCTCGCGACCACATTGGACAGGTGCAGATCGTGCAGCGTCGTGTGCTGGAGCGTATAAGTCTGATGGTTGGACGGAATCGCAATGACGACCGTCCCATTGAGCTCGCTGATCGTAAACTGGTCGGCTTGAAACCAGCCGAAATCGAGTATGTCGGTGCTAGCGTTGAAATTGACGCTGGTATCAGCTCCCCAATTCCAATTGATTTGCGTCGTCGCCACGGGGCGCCTCCATGCTGAATTCGGCCGCCCCGCCAAAATCGCTA
Organism: Xanthobacteraceae bacterium; assembly: GCA_035690995.1. GTDB lineage: Bacteria > Pseudomonadota > Alphaproteobacteria > Rhizobiales > Xanthobacteraceae > VAZQ01. The sequence continues at coordinate 6,869 of DASSJW010000878.1, read as the reverse complement.
TAAGCTTGGTTCATTTATTTTCCGCCGTCAACCGACCGCACAAATCTCGAAGCGACGGCCCTTTTCAATGGAGCGCTTGTCGTATAGTCGGGAGCCATTCCGGCGCCTCAGGTTTTGCTCCGATTGCAGCGGCCGGATTTTTCCCTCCGAAGAGGCATTGCTCATGAAGCTCGGGCTCGGCCTGTTGACGCTCCTCAATGTAGCGTTGGCTGGCTTCGGCCTGATGATGGCCATGATGTCGCCGATGCTGTTCGACAGCGGAGGGCAACAGGACCAGCTCCTGTGGGCGGTGTTCTGGACTATTCTGGCTTTCCCGGTCGTTGCTCTGGTTTGCGTGTTTGTGCCGTGGTTGTTTCTGTGGCTCAAATGGTGGCGTACGGCTTTATTCGCTGCCGCCATCCCAGCTGCGTGGCTTATCATCCTCTTCGCGGTCGTCTTCATCCGGTACTGACAACGCAAACGAAATTCGCTTGCGCGATTCACCGGAGCCAAGCGCGTTGGCAGTCGGACGCTGCCTAATCGATCGAGATGTTGGCTTCCTTGGCGAGCTTGGCCCACGTCGCCATCTGGCTCGCCACCAGCGCGCGCATCTCGGCCGGCGTGGTCGCGCGCGGATCGCCGCCCATACCCTCGAGCTTGCTCTTGACCTCGGGAACGGCAATCGCTCGGCGCACCTCGGCGTTGAGCTTGTCGACGATGGGTTGGGGCAGTTTCGCGGGACCGGCGAGGCCAGTCCAGGAAATGACTTCAAATCCTGGAATGCCTTCCTCCGCCACCGTCGGCACGTCGGGAAAATCTCGCCAGCGGGTCTTGCCCGTCACCGCAAGCGCGCGGAACTCGCCCGAGCGGATGCGTGGGCTGATCGGCCCCGACGTGGCCGCGATGAAATCGATTTCACCTTGCAGCAGACCGGTGATGGCGGGCGCTTCTCCGCGATAAGGAACGTGCAGGAACTTGGTCTTGGTGTCATAGGCCAATAGTTCGACGGTCGTGTGCAGGATCGAGCCGACGCCGGCGGAGCCGTAGGACAGTCCGCCGGGATTCTTGCGCGCCTCCTCGATCAACTGCTTAAGCGACTGGAAGCGGGAGTCTTTGCGCACGCAAATGAGAAACGGATAGAAGCTCGCGACCGAAATCCACTCGAAATCATCGACCACTTTGTAGTTCACCTTCTTGGACAGCGCGCCATGCGCCGGGTGCGCGCTGGGAACGACCAACAGCGTGTAGCCGTCGGGGTCGCTGCGCGCCACGGTCTCGGCGGCGAGGCTGCCGGCGACGCCAGGCTTGGCCTCGATAATGATCGACTGGCCGAGCCCTTTCGACATCTCGTTGCCCAGGAGCCGGGCGATGATGTCCACGTTTCCGCCCGGCGGAAAGCCGTGCAGAAATTTGACCGGGCGATTGGGGTAATCCTGCGCCGCCGCTGCACCGGTAAGTGCGGCAAGCAATGCAAGCGCGGCAATGGTTTTTCTGATCATGCTACGATCTCCGAGATACCGCCCCCTGCCGGTCTTGCACAGCGCCGCCATTCACTCCCGCTGCCGCAGATAATCCTGTGTGGGCGGCGGTCCCCAGATGTCCGTCGGCATGGTCCATACCTTCGGCGCCTGCGGCCGGTCGCGATGCCATGGTCGGGGGTCGAAGTATCCGAGCGACTCGTCCAGCATCTTGTCGAGCTCGGTGAACATCTCGACGATCTGGTCGTCCGGATTGCGGTGATAGGTATAGACATTATGGCCGGGGCCGTGCCGTCCCGGGCCCCAGATGATCGGGATGTTCTTGCCGCCGAGGAAGTCGCAAGCGGCCTGGATATGGGCCCAATCCTTCAGCTCGAAAGCGATGTGATGCATCTGGGTGCGTTTGCCGCGCACGAAATTCACGGTGTGATGATCCGGGCCGCAGCGCATGAAGACGAACCAGTCCTGGATCCAGTCCGACACCCGAAAGCCGAGCAGGCGGGTATAGAACGCGGCATACTCCTTCGGCTCGGGAACGACGAAGGCAAGATGGCCGAGCTTGATCGGCCCGATGCCGGCCACCTGCTGGTTCTTGCCGATCGGAGTCTGCGTGGCGAACACCTCGCAGACCGTGCCCTTGGGATCTTCGAACGCCAGCATCCGGGGGATGCCGGGCGTTGGATCGTTGCGCGTCTGGCAGCGCACGCCTTCGGCCTCGATTCCGCGCCGGATATCGTCGAACTCCGTGTCTGGTGCGACTTGGAACGCCAGCCGCGCGCAACGCGCGTGGTCACCCTTTTCCAGCTGCACCGCGAGATCGCCAAGCTTGGTGGCGAGGAAGGCGCGGCCGTTTTGCCGCTCCGCCAGCACCAGACCAGCGGTCTGGGTGAAATAGTCGATCTGTCGGTCGAGATCCGGCGTCTCGAATGTCGCGTGGCTAATCCGTTTGACGTTGATCATGGGCACTCCGAAGCTTCGATCGCATTGCCATGAACCGGCATCCCGAGGGTCACCGGCTTTCACGGGCTACAATGCTCATTCCCGCGGCGGGTGCCAAGTCCATCGCATCGAGGCGTGTGCACCGCACGCGCCGAAATCGACGCGGGCAATCTCGGCTCCGCCGCGGCCGCAAATGCGTCGCGCGGGCCGGGCCGAAAGACATCGAGCTAGCGTTTCTGGTTCACCTGCCGGACGATCGGCCACCACAGCCGCTCCTCGCCGCGAATGAATTCGCCGGTTTGGGTGGGCGTCAGATCGCGCGTGTAGGTACCCAGCGTCTGAAAACGCTCCACCACCTCCGGTATGGCCACGACCTTGCGAAGGTCCGCATTGACCTTCTGGATGATGGTCTCGGGCGTGCCGGCCGGTGCCATCAGCACGATCCAGCCGCTCGACACCACGCCCGGCACGGTCTCGTTGATGGCGGGCAGGTTCGGCAGGTTGGGCAGGCGCTGCCGCGAAGCGACGCCGAGCAGCCTGACCCCGCCGCCCTGGATCCCCGGAGCCAGCCCCGCCAATCCCTCGAACATGATCGGGATGCGCCCGGCGATGACGTCATTGAGCGACACCGACGCGCCGGCGGCATGGACAAATGAAATATTGGCCTTGGCCCGCTCACGGAACAGCTCGCCCGTGAGGTGTGATTGGCCGCCCCGGTTGGTGGCGCCGAAGAGCATCCCACCCGGCGTCTTGTTGGCGAGCGCGATCAAGTCCGCGACGTTGCTGGCGGGTACATCCTTGTTGACCGAGAGAGCGATTGGCTGCTCGCCCACCATGCCGATCGGCGCGAACGCGGTCTGAAGGTCAACCGGTAACTTGCCTTCCTGCTCGATCGGCAGAACGGTGAAGGTCGAAGCCTGCGCCACGTAAAGACTATAGCCGTCTTTCTCAACGCCGGCGGCCGCCTGGGCGGCGATCAGCCCGCCGGCGCCGGGCCGGTTGAGCACGACGATCTGCTGCTTCCACATCTGGGTCAGTCGATCGGCGATGACGCGCGTCACCACGTCCGGGCTGTTGCCGGCGGCAGCCGGTGTGATGAACGTGACCGGCTTGACCGGATAGTCCTGGGCATGCGCCGGGCTCGCCATCATCGCCATGGCGACGACGGCGGCAACGCGAACAACGTCGAACCTGTCTGGTCGCATCCGCATTGACCGCTCCTCGATGAACTGAATCTCTTACGCCGCCTGCGCGGCACGCCGCCCGCTGGACCAAACCGACGCAGCCCACAGGCCGCATCCCCACGCCCTGAACAGGCATTCAGAAAAATTCCGTTTCCTCAATGCGAACTTTGCCCCATTGTCAATGGTTGGTGATACGTCCCAATACTCAAGGAGGGTATCATGCTGGTTCGTTCGTCTGCCCTTTGGGCCACGACTCTGGGCGCGCTATTGCTGATTGCGCCTGTTTCCGGCGCGCACGCTCTCACGATGAAAGAGTGCAGTGCCAAATATAAGGCTGCGCAGGAATCCGGTACGCTGAAGGGAATGAAATGGAACGATTTCCGAAAGGCTGAATGTGGGAGCGGCGCCGCCGCGCTACCCACGAGCGCACCGGCTGCTGGCGCGCCCGCAGCGCCGCCGGCCACGACTGCGCCAACAGCTGCCACCCGTCCGCCCGCTACCGACGCCGTCTTTCCGTCGGCCGTGTCGCCGAAATACTCGACCGAATCCGCCGGCAAGGCCCGCATGCATACTTGTCTCGACCAATACAATGCCAACAAGACCAGCAATGGCAACGGCAGCCTGAAATGGATCCAGAAGGGTGGCGGGTACTACAGTGAATGCAACAAACGGCTGAAGAGCTGATAGCTCCGGGGCGCAACGCCGCCACGCGACTCGCGGCATCGAGACACGGCGTTTCGAGAGCCTGTCCGTCGTGGCGGTGCGCCACCAGCTGTTGACGCGAACGCGCGCGCGAGAGCGCGTTCGGGCAAGTGCCGCATTCGACCTGCTGCAATCGCGGCGATGAGGGGCTTACGCCGCGGCCTCCGCCGCCGCGACTTGTTCGACCTCGAACCGATACATCTGCCCACGGGAATCGCTGCCCCACCAGCATTCCCGCGCTTCGTCATAGCCGTAATCGTCGGAGAGACGGGATGAGTCGAACTCGGCCATGGCCGTCGCATCCTCCCAGAGCTCGAACAACGGCTGCAGAGGCTCGCGCAGCGTGACCTCACCGTCGTCGGCGAGGATGCAACGCACGATCTGAAACATGGGACAGCCCCCTTGGTTCGAACCAATGGCGGTGCGGTACACGGCCTTCGTTGCAGAAGTTTGACAGCGCCGCAGCGGCCATGCCCCCAGAGGCGCCCCGCGCGCACCTCTGGCGCCAATCGATAACCAGTTGATCTAAATCATCTTTTTTAAAACCCCGAGGATGTCCCGGGAACGCTGGCGGGCCGGCTTCGTGGCGCCCGTGAGGCGGCGGACAAAGGACGGCATGACCAGGCGGGGTCGATTCATCGCGCGCGAAGGCGGGTACGGACAGAGGCTCAAACGGTCGAAGCGCGCGGTAAAGGTGGTGCTGGAAAATCACACTCCAACGATTTTCCTACGGGCGACAGGATGCGCCCCCAATTCGACCACCGTCGCAGACCACGGTTCCAGGCGTGGAACCTAGCTTGGGTTTCGTCGACCGGGGGGACGCTATGTGGATTGTCTTCTATATCGCCACCATCGCATCGCTCAGCGCCTTGGGATTGGCTCCGAACTTTCGTCCGGACGAGACGGACGAAGAACCGGATGCCTGAGGGCAACGCCCGGGCGGAGGCGACGCCAGGCCGGCTCCGCCCTTCCAGATGACATCGTATCTTGCGCGCAGCGCCGCGCCGACGGAAAGACCGCCGCGCAACCGTCGGCATGGCTGAGCATATCGCTCTCAGCAGACGTTATCGTTGGAGCGCGTTGCGCTCACGTGACCCGCCGCGGACTTGACGGACCGCAGCGCGACCTAAGATGAAGCCCGGCGCTTCTCTCCGGTCGAACCGCACAACGTGCAGACGCGAGTCGAACCTGATTGAGGCAGTCTCAGGCGGGTTCGCCAGCCCTGCTTGTGGCGCGCCGTGACAATGGCGGCCTGATGCAGAGCCGGCGTCGCCAGCATGCAATCCGTGACAGCTGGGCGGCTTAAAGGGAAACCGAGGAGTGACCCTTTTGGCCGCCCATATGCGCCACGGTCAGCCTTTGCTCACCACAGGCTGCGGATACTTGCCGACCGGGAACTTGCCGACCGGATACTTGCCGATCGGAGCCTTGCCGACCGGGGCTGCCGGCGGCGGCGGCTCCTTGCGCGGCAGATCGGCGGCGGCAGCTGCACTCAGCATTCCCAAGGATGCAGCCGTTATGGTCAGAATCTTCAACATGACTAGTCCCCTGTGTTTGGACAGCATCGCCGCGGATGCCTCGGACGAGGCACCGAGGGACGCCCCCTGTCTGTCTTCACACCATCACTGGCCGAGCGATGTTCACGGCTGCATGGTTAAACGAAGATGACTTGATAGCAGCCGCCACACAACGAAAAAGCGCGTTCTTCACTGCGCGATCGGCGGTTTTTCGACGAGTGTTACACAGACGCCACCAGTCGTTCGGTCGGCGAAGAAAATTGAGCTGTCAGTCCCGCGCTCACGCGTTCACGCGGTCCGCCGGACACTCCAAGCGTCGCGGAGTCGCGTCAACACAAGTCTGAAAGGAATCAGATCGAGGGCGTTTCGTCGGTGCAAGGCGCCGAGACGAACTACCGCAAAGCCTGACCGCGAAAACGGGTTGAAGCCCAATGTCACATGCAGCAACCCCGGGGGCGGTTAGCTCCCGGGGTTCTGTCGCTTAACAGGCTGTTAACTTTGATCAGTAAGCGCCGCCGCCCCAACGGTAGTTGAAGCCGACGCGCACGATGTTGTCGGTCACGCGATTGCTCCAGTTGGAGACCGTGCCCTGGCCGGGCGTAGCAATGTTTGAGGTCTGCTCGCCGAGATCCATGTAGAGGTACTCGAGCTTGGCCGTCCAGCCACCCCCGATGACCCCTTCGACACCGGCGCCGGCAGTCCAGCCGGCCCGCACGTTCTTGAAGTTCGAGTTCGTGGAGCCGACACCGGCCACGGTGTGGGTGTAGTCCTCCTTGACCTGGCCATAGGCCACACCGGCCGTGCCGTAGAGCAGGACCGTCGGCGAGACCAGGACGCCCAGGCGGGTACGCGACGTTCCGAACCACGGCAGCTTGTGGTCGGCGCTGAGCGTGACACCGGGTGCGATCCCGTAGACCGAGCTGCCCTTCTGGCCCGACGCCTGGATGTCGGTCTCGAGGCCGAGCACCCATTGGCCGAACTGATAGTTGTAGCCGGACTGGAAGCCGCCAATGACGCCGTCCATCTTCTGCGACTCGGAGACCGTGCCGAAACCGACCAGGTTCCACTGA
>DASSJW010000877.1:0-3017 GCA_035690995.1 Xanthobacteraceae bacterium | reverse complement strand
CTTCGCGTTGGCCTCGCAGCCGAAGCGCTGGCAATAGCCGCAATATTGGCACGGGCCGAATTTCGATCCGTCGGGATTGGTATAGGCCTGCGAGGCGTTCGCCGACGGCCGCGGGAACGGATGATAGCCGTTGTTCTCCGCCGCCTTGGTGAACATCTCGCTCGCCAGGATGGGCGTGAGCGGTGGCAGCGGATAGTCGCGCGCGCGCGGCGCCTCGAACGGATTGCCGCCGCGCTGGATCTGCCCCTTGATATTGCCCGCCTTGCCCGACACCGCCGCGGTGTACTCGAACTTGTCGTAATACGGCTCGAGCTCGGCGTAGGTGATGCCCCAGTCCTGGATGGTCATGTCGGCGGGGACGAAGCTCTTGCCGTAGCGCTCCTCGTAGAGGCTGCGGACCTTGAACTCCATGTCGGTCCAGCGCCAGGTGTGGCCGCTCCAGTGCACGGCCGAGCCGCCGACGACCTCGCCGGGCAGAAACGAGCCGAGCCGCCGCATCGGCAGCGCTTCCTGCGAGGGATTGTTGCGCACGGTGAGCGTGTCACGCGCGGTGTTCTGCATGAGATCGTGGCGCACGACGTAGCGCAGCTCGTCGCGGATGTTGGGCACCGCAAAGTCCTTGTCGGTCGAGCGCATGGCGCCGCGCTCAAGCGCGACCACCTTCAATCCGGCCTCGGTCAGTTCCTTTGCGAGGATGCCGCCGGTCCAGCCCAGCCCGACGATGACGGCATCGACTTCCTTCAACCTGGTTGCCATGTCGTCCTCCTCAGCTCATGTCTGAAATGCTGATGGGATCGGCAGGAAATTTCTTGTCGCGATACTTCTCGACATTCTCCCGGTGCACCGCGATCGCGCCGGGAAAGCCGATCAGCCGCCAGCCCGCCTTGTTGCGGTTGCCGCCGTAGATCGGGTCGGAAAACATGCCCTCCATGACGGTCTGGTACACGGTGGTCCAGAACACGCGCGCGGGCAGGCCGTTGTCGAAATTGAGCTTGCCGGAGGACAGCCCCACCAGCACCTCTTCGCGCTGCTGGTCATCGAGCCGGTCGAACGGTTTGCCATAGGCGCTGCGGCAATGGACGTTGGTCGCCGCGATGCCCGCGCGATAGAGCTGCGCCGGCGTGAGCGGCAACTGGTAGCCCTGGCTGGGGACGCCGCGCTTCCAAGGCCCCTGCAGGTAAAGGCGCTCGCCCTTGCCCCAGCCGCCGGCGAGCGCGCGGTCGATGTAGATGTTGATGCCGATGTCGGTGCCCTTGGGGGTGAGGTCATCGGCGGGCACCATATGGTCGACCAGCGCCTCGACGAACGCCGCTTCCTCCAGGTTCAGGAACGCGTAACCCGGACTGCCGGCATCCGGAGCGGCGACGGGCGAGGCGCCCTGCTGCGCCTCCGCGCTCTGCGGCAAATTCACGGTGGCGGCGGCGGCGCCTCCAACGACAGCGCCCTTGAGAAAGTCGCGCCGGCCTAAACCTTCGTCTTTCATCGTGCGCCTCCCTAGACTCCGGGTTGTAAGTTTTCCGGATTACATTGATTCCAAAATGCGCCTTTCAATTTCTGCGAGCAAGAGCCCCGGCGGCGGAACGGTCATTCCCGGCGCGCAGGCGAGCGGCCTGCGGCGGAGGCGCTCCGTTCCGGCACGGGTCGGTCCACGCCATCGATTTGAAACACTTCAGACTGGGCGCCGTCGGCCGCATCTTTGCTTGCCACGCGGTCTCCGGCATGCTGGACACTGGGTGTCAAACGTTGGAGTTCCCGATGTCGACATCGCCTTTGCTCGCGCCGCAAGATCTCGATCCCGCCTCGCGCGCTCCGCGCCGCGTTCGTCATGAACCGCGCCGTCGCGAGCTCGAAGTCAAGCGGGTCGAGCCAGTGAGCGCGCACATGCTGCGCGTGACGCTGGGCGGCGATCTCGCGGGCTTCACCAGCCTCGGTTTCGACGATCACGTGAAGCTGTTCTTCCCGCAAGCACCGGCCGGCGCGGATGGCGAGCCGCCGATGGCATCCCGCGACTACACGCCCCGCCGTTACGACGCCGTGGCCAATACGCTCGAGATCGAATTCGTTCTGCACGACGCCGGCCCGGCGACCCGCTGGGCCACGCAGGTTCAACCTGGACAGGCGCTGCGCATCGGCGGTCCGCGCGGCTCCTTCATCATACCGACCAATTTCGACTGGCATCTGCTGATCGGCGACGATACGGCGCTGCCGGCGATCGCGCGGCGGCTGGAGGAACTGCCGGCAGGCTCCCGCGCCGTGGTCCTGGTCGAGGTGGATGGTCCGGCCGACGAGATTGCCTTCGCGAGCGCCGCCGACGTGGCGGTGACGTGGGCGCATCGCAACGGCGCCGAGGCCGGAACCACCGACGTGCTGGCGCGCGCGCTCAAGACGCTGCGCATGCCCACCGGCGACTACTACGCATGGGTTGCGTGCGAGTCGCTCACCGCCAAGGCTTTGCGCGCCCAACTCATCGCCGACCACGGCGCCAACCCGAAATGGATGCGCGCGGCCGGCTACTGGCGGCGCGGCGCGGTCGCCGTGCATGACAATTTCAACGATTAGTTGGACCTGTTCCCGCGCAGGTCGGATCGACTCGCTGTCATTCCGGGGCGCGCCGCAGGCGCGAGCCCCGAATCCACAATCTCGCGTCGGGGTTATGAATTCCGGGCTCCCTCGCTACGCTCGGTCCCCGGAATGACAACCGAGGGTTTGGCTCACGCCCGCGACCGGAGCGCTGCCGGCTTGGGATCGGGCAATGACCAAACGAGAGTCACTTTGCTCCCGGCAGATATTGCTCGGTGATGAGGGTGCGCATGTCGGGCGCTTGCGGCAGCGAGCCCATCTCGACGAACGAGCGCGCCAGCACGTCGAGCGCCTTTGGATCGAACTTGCCGGTCGGATTGAACATGCCCATCAGCTCGTCGTAGTCGCGCGTCGCCACGCCCGGCGACACCTCCGCGGTGCGGCGCACGATGTCGATCGTCTCGGCGCGATGCGCGCGCATATAGCCGATGGTCTCG
>DASSJW010000876.1:0-2462 GCA_035690995.1 Xanthobacteraceae bacterium | reverse complement strand
CCTGTGGCGGCAGGATCGTCCTCGGGCAGGAGGTCGCGCAGCGAGGCCCCGGGGCGCGGGGTCGCCCGCATCAGCTTGCGGGTATAGGCGTGCGAGGGCGCGGTGAAGATGTCGCGCGAGGGCGCGGACTCCACCACGTGGCCCTTCTCCATCACCGCCACGCGGTCGCAATAGGTCGCGGCGAGCCCGAGATCGTGGGTGATGAGGATGGTCGACATGCCGCGCTGCCTGGTGAGCTCGACGATGAGGTCCATGACAGTCTTCTGCGTGGTCACGTCGAGCCCGGTGGTCGGCTCGTCGGCGATGAGGAGCTGCGGGCGGCAGGCGAGCGCCAGCGCGATCACCACGCGCTGGCACATGCCGCCGGAGAGCTCGAACGGATAGGCATGGTAGCGCTCGCGCGGGCGGGCGATGCGCACCTGGTCGAGGATCTCGATCGCCTTGTCCGTGAGGGCGGAGGAATCCGCCTGCGAATGCTGCTCCAGCACGTCCTCGATCTGATGGCCGACCTTGCGGATGGGATTGAGCGCCGCGCGCGGGTTCTGGAAGATCATCGACATTTCGCGCCCACGCAGGCTGCGCATCTGATCTTCGCTGGCGGCGCGGATATCGAGGCCGGTGAAGTGCACCGCGCCTTCGGCGATGCGGCCGGCGCGATCGAGGATGCGCATCACCGCGTAGGAGGTGACCGATTTGCCGGAGCCGGACTCGCCGACGATCCCCACGGTCTCGCCCTTGGCGATCTTCACGTTGACGTGCTGGACTGCGCGCACGATGCCGCGGCGGGTGGAGAATTCGACGGTGAGGTCGGAGACGTCGAGCAGCGGAACGGCTTCGGTCATGGGGTTCGCTCAATTTCGCTTTTGACTCTGGCTGAAGGCGTGTGTCCCGGATGCGGTGCAGCGCGAGCGCAAGGGAGACAAACGGCGGTCCGGACCGGTGCGTGCGCGAGCGGTGCGCCGCTGATCCGGGACCGTCACAGAACGGAACGGTCCCGGGTCGGCAGCGCACCACTGCGTGCTGCGCTGCGCCCGGGACACAAGGCCGTGCGACTTCCTCATCCCCCACTCACGTGCGGCGCTGCGGATCGACGATGTCGCGCAAGCCGTCGCCGAGCAGGTTGAAGCAGAACACCGCGACCATCAGCGCGGCGCCGGGAAAGAACGCGATCCACCATTCGCCTGACACCATGAACGCCGCGCCTTCCGCCACCATGATCCCCCATTCCGCGGTGGGCGGCCGCACGCCCAGCCCGATGAAGGAGAGGCCGGCGGCGTTGAGGATGGCGTAGCCCATGGTGAGCGACATCTGCACCACCATGATCGGCATGATGTTGGGCAGGATCTGGCCGAGCAGGATGCGCATCTCGCCATTACCGGAGAGTCTCGCCGCCTGCACGAAGCCGGCCTCGCGGCGCACATTGGCCTCGGCGCGGGCGACGCGCGCGTAGAGCGGGAAGTTCACGATCGCGGTCGCGAGCACGATGTTCTGCACGGTGTTGCCGAGCGCGGCGACGATGCCCATGGCCAGCACGAACAACGGGAAGGCCATGATGGTGTCGGCGATGCGGCCGACGATGCGATCGGTCCAGCCGCCGAAAAATCCGGCGGCGACGCCGGCGAGCCCGCCCATGAGGAAGACCAGCGCGACCGAGGCGACGGCGATGAAGAAATCGAGCCGCGTCGCCACCACCACGCGGCTGAACACGTCGCGGCCGATCTGGTCGGTGCCGAACCAGTGCGCCAGCGACGGCCCCTTGAGCGCGGCGGCGGTGTCGCTGGCGAGCGGGTCGTAGGGGACGAGATAAGGGCCGATGAGCGCCGCCAGCACGATCAGCAGAAACAGCGCGAAGGCAAAGCCGGTGACCGCGTTCTCGCCCAGGATGTAGCGGGCGTGGCGCAGCATTGCGAGCGCCGACGAGCCCGGTTTACGGCGAGTGTCATCAGCGCGTTGACGCGCGTCTTCCGACGCGCTATGCGCGCGCGCTTTAGAAGAGTCGCCGCGCTGGCCGCTCGCTTCGCTCGCCAGCGCGGCAGCCCCGAGGCCGGCATTGTGCCGCGTCTCGGGCGCGGGACTTTCGCTCGGCAGGGCGATATTGCTCATGCCTCGATCCTCACGCGCGGATCGATGACCCCGTAGAGGATGTCGATCACGAGATTGAGCGCGACGTACATCACCGCCATTGTCAGCACGAAGCCCTGCAGCGGCGCGAAGTCGGAGGCGACGAGCGCCTCGACCGCATAGGAGCCGATGCCGGGCCAAGCGAACACCTTTTCGACCAGCACATTGGCGCCGAGCAGGAACGAGAACACCATGCCGAGCGTGGTGATGACCGGGATCATGGCGTTACGAAAGGCGTAGGTCACGATCACGGTCGTCGGTGTGAGCCCGCTCGCGCGGGCGGTGCGCACGAAATCGGACGCCAGCACCGCCAGCATCGAGGCGCGGGTCATGCGCGCGAT
>DASSJW010000875.1:0-6362 GCA_035690995.1 Xanthobacteraceae bacterium | reverse complement strand
AGCGGCTCCCGCGGCGACCGAGCTGGTTTCGGCCAACGTCGGACCTGCGGCCATCCATGCTTGAAAGCGCCGCTATAGAAAGCGCGCAAAGCCAACGACTTGAGGCGCGACCTTGCCATGACGCGCTAGGCTTGACGAGGTGGATTTCGCGCGCCCGCGGGGCGCGTTCAGCCGACCGAAATGCCGAACGCCCGCAGCCCCATCAACACCACCGTGGTCGAGACCAAGCTCCAGCAACCGGCGGCCGCAAAAGCGATCGCAAGCGCCAAGAAAAAGCGTTTTACTGACAAGACACCACCCCCTCATATCCCCGTGCGATCTTTGGCAGGATGCGGAGCGCCGCGCCACAACATCCTTAACTAAGGGTTAATTTCGCCGGCGGCCGCCAGGTCGGCGGCAGAACGCGGAACGGTTTCATTGCCGCCGCCTGATTCCCGCCACGACCCTATGCGCTCTGATTCCCGCCGCCCGGTCCTGACTTCTGCTCCACCTTCACACATACTGGCGATTGATTCGCAGGGCTGAACACGATGACCGCCGCTCGGCTAACCGGAACGCGCCGCCCGCGCCCCTCGCGGCCCCGGCGCGGCAGTCATCGGCTGCTGTGGTTGCCTCTCGTCGTGTTCGCGGCGGTTGCAGCGATTGCGATCATCTATGTCGTTTACGTGCTCTGGCCGCGGTGGCCGGGGCCGCCAGCCGGCGCCGATGCGCCGGCGCTGCCCATCACGATCGGCGGCATCACCTTCAATGTGCCTCCGGCTGCCATCCGTGTACCGGTGCAGCGACGTCCAGGCGCGCAGGAGCGTCTGGACCTCGCGTTCCTGTGGCCCTCGCTCGAGCCGCCAGATGCGAACGCAAAGCCGCAGCCGGCATCCGCCGCGGCAGCAGCGCCAGCGCCAACCCTGGGACGCGTGTTCATGACCATCTCGGCCGCGGGCAACACGCTGGCGCCGGCCGAGCGCATGGCAAGCATCTATTCGCGTTATGCCGCTGCCGAGGCCGCGCTTGGGCCGGGCGGACTGGCCGTGCTGGCGTTTCGCGAAGGGACGCCCTATCAGGGCGAGGATCTGATTTACGACGCCACCGGGCCGGGCTTTGTGGTGCGGTGCAGCCGCGGGGCCGGCGGCCCAACCCCCGGCATCTGCCTGTACGAGCAGCGGATCGAAACCGCCGATGTGGTGGTCCGCTTCCCGCGTGATTGGCTCGACGATTGGCGCAGCGTCGCCGGCACCATCGATCGCCTGGTCGCACGTTTGCGGCCGTCGCACGGGTGAGGGCGGGCGAAAATCCTGCCTTTTTGCCGCGCTATCCCTTGAGCAGTCCGGGCTCGTCCAAATCGAGGGCGAGGATCGGCAGTTCGAAATACGACGAGCGAGCATCCTTTTCGTCGAAGAACAAAACGCCAATATACTCGTCGCCCACATAGACCTCGGCGGAGTCCTTTTTCTTGAGCCGCGGCACCACGCGGATGCGCTCGTTGTCGAACTTGCGCTTGAGGTAGGCGTCAAGCTTCTTGATATCGGGGGCCGTGGTGGTGGCATCGCCCAAGGTGATTTTCACCTCGAAATTGTAGGATCGCTCGTCGTCCTCTTCGTCTTCGTCGAGAACGAGGGTTCCGATTGCCTCCTCACCGACGAATACATCGGCCGAATCACTCTTCTTCGGCACGACGCGAATGCGCGGATTGCCGAACAATCGTTTGAGATAAGCGTCGAGCTTCCTGATTTCCTGCACGTCCACCCGTTGCGCTCCCCTCTGTTCAAATATCCTCGTCTTGGAAGAGATGATCCATCGCCCGCGACGGTTCGGGACAGCCGGCCTCGCCGATGACCCTCGCAGGGACGCCGGCTACCGTCGTGTTGTGCGGCACCGATTTGAGCACGACCGAGCCTGCGGCGATCCGCGCGCAGTGACCGATCTCGATATTGCCGAGGATTTTGGCGCCGGCACCGATCAACACGCCGCGGCGAATTTTCGGATGACGGTCCCCGGCCTCCTTGCCGGTGCCGCCGAGCGTCACCTCCTGCAGGATCGACACGTCATCTTCGATCACCGCGGTCTCGCCAACCACGAGGCCGGTGGCATGATCGAGGAAGATACCGCGCCCGATGCTCACTGCGGGATTGATGTCGGTCTGGAACACCGCCGACGAGTGGCTCTGCAGATAATAGGCAAAGTCCTTGCGGCCCCTGCCCCATAGCCAATGGGCGAGGCGATGGGTCTGGATCGCATGGAAGCCCTTGAAATACAGCACCGGCTCGAGAAACCGGTTGGTGGCAGGATCGCGGTCGAGCGTCGCCACGATATCGGCGCGGAACGCGTCGCCGATCGCCGGTTCATGTTCGAGCGCGTCGGCGTAAGCTTGGCGGATCAACTCGGCGGACACTTGCGGACTATCGAGACGCTCGGCAACGCGGTGAACGACAGCCGCCTCCAGCGTGTCGTGGTGCAGGATGGTCGAATAGATGAAGGTCGCAAGCTCGGGCTCGCGCCGCGCGATCTCCTCGGCCTCGCGACGGATGCGCGCCCATACCGGGTCCACCTTCTCCAGTCCGCCGGCTCGCACATGATGCTGGGCCATGACCATCTCCGTCTTTCGTATGCGCAAGCTTAGCACACCCAACCCGGCGATGGACCATACCACTTCACGGGAAGGTGTTGGCAGCCATCAAAACGAAGAGCCCGCCTGTATGGCGGGCTCCGATCAGCTTGCTGGCTCAATGGCCCGAACGTGACGTAGTCACCGTATTTTCATACGCGCGCAAGCAAGTCGCACGCATATATCTTTAAGGCGCGCACTCCAATCCCTGGATTACGACTCGCGCTCGCTTCCGGCTGGCGCTCCGACACAAGACGCAACGCCCAGTGCCCACGACCACATCGCGATATAAAAAAGAATCGGCATGACACCATTTCCTTTCGGGCTCAAACACAGCAATAGAACTTTTTCGAGCGACGCTGGTTCGCGCCCGCGCCGCCCGCCGACCTGGAATTTTTTTGCGTTCTCGTTGGAACTTTGTTCTCGCTGGCATTGTGCGGCGGGGGGAGCGCCTCACGGCGACGCCGCCAGGAAGTCCAGCACGGCGTGCTTGAACACTTTGTCCCCCACCGCGAGCATGTGGTCCCGCCCCGGCACATCGAGCGCCCGCCCCGCCGGGAGCAAATCCGCGAGCTCCTGCGCGGAGCCCGCAACCGTATCCTTGGTGCCGACTGCCACCAGCGCCGGCGCGCCGATCGCCGCGACCTGCTCGCGCGTCAGAGTCTGACGCGAACCGCGAATGCACGCCGCGAGCGCCGTCAGATCGGACTTGGTCTGCTCGGCGAAGGTGCGGAACGTGCGTCCCATAGGATCGTGAACATCCGCGAGCGACGGCGCCTCGAGCGCCGCGGCGATGCTCTCGGGCAGTCCCACCCCATCGACCAGGTGCATCCCTAAGCCGCCGAATACGACCCGGTTCAGACGTTGCGGATGGGCGAGCGCAAAGAACGCGGCAATGCGCGCGCCCATGGAATAACCCATCACATCGGCGCGGCCGAGATCGAGATGATCGAGCAGCGCCCGCACGTCCTCGGCCATCCGGGCGCTGTGATACGCGGCCGGGTCGCGGAGCTTGCTCGAGCTTCCGTGCCCGCGATTATCGAGGGCGATGACACGCCGGCCTGCTCCGGTAAGCGTCGCCACCCAGCCGGGATAGACCCAGTTGACTTGCGCGGTCGACGCAAAGCCGTGCACGAGCACGATCGGCGCCCCCTCCCCTTCATCGAGAAACGCGATCTCGACGCCGTCGTGAGCAAAGCGATGCATGTGTTCCGCCGGGCGCAAGGCTGATTGCTGGGGCTGGTGAAGGAGGGCGCCGGCGGACTATCAATTCCTGCCGCGACCGCCGGCAGCACGTGGGAATGGTATGGCGCCGCCCGCGACGGCGTCGACAGGCGCGCCGTCACCTGTCGATGCCAAGTGCGGCCGCAGGTTCGGCGGCCAATCCGGAACCAAGGTCGGCGCGGGAAAGGCGATGATGCCCGGCTCCTGTGCCGCCGTCGCATCCTGTTCGCGCGCGGACCGAGCCGCCTGTTCGCGCGCCAGACCACGGCGCATCCGCCGCCGCCGGTGCACGCAATAGCGCTCGGTGGCACGTTCGGTCACCCTTTTGAGCGCGGATACCAGACCGAAGGCCGTGACCACGGCCCACAACATCCAATTCGCAAGATTGAATGCGCCAACGGTGAGCACGATGGCACTGCGGCCTGCAAGCTTGAGGATCGCACGGGTCTTGCCGCCCTTGGTGGCGGCGAGGCGTGCGATCCGCGACATGTCGCGCGGTCCATCGGCGAGCTTCAGTCCATCGAGCGCCGCTTGCGTCCCGGCCTTGGTCTGGACGCGGCCCACATCGCCGACAAGACGCACCAGGTCCCGCGCCTTTTCGACCTTGACCGCCTCGCGCGCGGCGCGCACCGCGGCGGCGGGCTGGGTAATGCTGGCGCTCCGGATGGCGTTCCGCAGCGACGCCCAGTCGATCACCTCGCGCACCGACCGATTGATCCAGGCGGCCATCCGGCCGCCGATCCGGCCGGTCTTGCGCGCGGCCTTGATCACCGTCATTCCCACCCGCGCCGGCGCCGCCACGCCAAGCGTGGCATAGGTCCCGGCGGTGATCGCCAGCCCGACGCAGGCCAAGCCGAGGATCAGTTCGTCCGCCTGTTGACCGCTGGCCAGCCGTGTCCCCTCCCGCAACGCATCGCGGATGTCGCCGAATACGAACAAATCTCCCACCGCCGTTCCCGCCAGTCCGGACAGATCCTCTGGCTCGCCGGTGATGAGGCCGCGGGTGAAGCTCTCCGCCGAGCGCATGGCGGTGGCGGCACCGGCGTTCGCCACTTCGACCTTGGCCGCCAGCGCGCTCTCGACCGGCACGCTCCGATCGCGAGCGAGCTCGAGAAAGCTATTGGCGAGGTCGGCATCATTGGCCGCGAGCGCTTCCTCGATCTCGCGCGCGGCGACCGTGGCGTCGAAGGAGCGCGCGACCGCATGATCAGCGAGCGCGACCGGATCGTCGCGGAAGGACAGCAGCAGCCCGGCCTCGAAGGCGCGCGGCGCCAGGGTAAGCGTGGCGATCGCCAGGGCAACCGCCAAAGCCAGCGGCGCCGCGATCCGCGCTCCGGTCATGGGACTCGTCTCCTGCACGCCACCAATTTCGTCAGCCACTCCGACGCCGGCAAGATGCCAGCCGGGAAAATCAGGAGAATTGCCACCGCGCGACCCCGGTCCGGCGGCGGGAATACCGAAAACCCATGCTCCATCCGCGGATTAGTCCGGTTTGTTGTAGCCATTGCGGGCGCTGATGGCTATGGTCCGCCGCGCTCGCCGGCAGCTGTTTCCGCGCCGGCCGGCGGCGACCGCGGGCGCCTGTTTTGGGGCTGCGCCCCTTAGCCAAGACAGCGGACGAAAACGGACGGACAGCATGGCGGACAAGGTGGTTCCTCACTTCCACAACACCCCTGGAGTCGCGGTGATCGAGATCGGCGCGCGCGAGTTCATGTGTGAGGGCGAGGTGGCGCCGTTCGATCATCCGCACGTCTACCTGGACATGGGCGACGCCACCGAGATCATCTGCCCCTATTGCTCGACCCTGTTCCGCCACGATCCGACGCTCGACCCTCATGCGGCGCGACCGCCGGAGTGCGCGCTGGCGGAAGGAGCGATCGCCTAGCTTGGTCCGGCGACGGAGACAAAGACCGTGGCGTCCTCGCGCAGCGTCATCATCGCCGGCGCGGGCATCGGCGGCCTGACCGCGGCGCTGGCGCTCGCGCAGCGGGGATTCGACGTCACGGTGTTCGAGCAGGCGCCGCGCCTGGAAGAGGCCGGCGCCGGCCTGCAGCTCTCGCCCAACGCGTCACGCGTCCTGCTTGCCCTTGGCCTGGGGCCGCAGTTGCGGCCCCACGTGGTCGCCCCCGAGGAGCTTCGGGTCGTGAACGCGAAGACGGCGCAGGTGCTGGCGCGGGCGGCGCTCGGCGCCACCGCTGCCAGACGCTATGGCGCGCCCTATTGGGTCATCCATCGCGGCGACCTGCAAACGGTGCTGCTGGAATCCGTGCGCCAGCATCCCGGTATTGCGCTGGAACTCGGCACCCGGGTCGAGGACTTCGCGCCTGACGGCGGCAACGTCACCGTCTCCGCCCGCTCCGCGCGCCCATTCAAGCGACGCGGCGACGCCCTGATCGCGGCCGACGGGCTGTGGTCGAGCTTGCGTCGCAGCCTCGGCGACGTGACCGCCCCGCACTTTGCACGCCACACGGCTTGGCGCGCCCTCGCTCCCGCCGACACCGGGACCTCCCAACAGCGGGCACCCGCGATCGAGCTTTGG
>DASSJW010000874.1:0-3141 GCA_035690995.1 Xanthobacteraceae bacterium | reverse complement strand
CGCCACGACGCACTCGACAAGCTCGCTCGATTCGGCGAAAGGTCTGGCCGGCAATTCAGGCGGCACGCAGGGAGCAAACGCATATGGCCGGCTACAAACTCGCGACCTACCAGACCCCGGATGGCGCTCGCGCCGGCCTCGTGATCGATGACAAGGTGTACGACGCCGCCAAGCTCACGGGCGAGCCGGACTATGCGACCGTGCTCGGCATTCTCGAGGACTGGCGTGCGGCGCGCGGCGCCCTCAACAAGGCGGCCGCCGCGGCGGGAAAAAGCCGCGTGAAGCCGCTGCCGCTCGCGCGCACCAAGCTGCTGGCGCCGGTGCGCTGGCCCTCGGCGATCTACTGCGCCGGCGCCAACTATGCCGATCATGCCGCCGAAATGGCCCGCCGCATGAACCGGCCGATGGAGCCCGACCCGCACACCCAGGGCCTCAAGGCCTGGCATTTCATCAAGGCCTCGCGCGCGCTCGCCGACCCAGGCGCCACGGTGAAGATTTCCGATGTCTCCGACCAGGTGGACTGGGAGGTGGAGCTTGTGGCGGTGATCGGGCGGGCGGCCAAGAATGTGCCGCAGGAAAAGGCGCTCGATTACGTCGCCGGCTACACCGCCGCCAACGATCTCTCGGCGCGCGACCGGGGACGGCGTCCGAACATCAGCGATACCTCGCCCTTCAAAGCGGACTGGACCAAGCACAAGACCTTCGACGGGTCGTGCCCGCTCGGCCCGTGGATCGTGCCGGCGGCGGATATCGGCGACCCGCAGAATCTCGGCCTGAAACTGTGGGTCAACGACGTTCTCAAGCAGGACTCCAACAGCAAGGACATGATCTTCAACCTGGCCGAGCAGATCGCCCAGTTGTCGAGCGGAATGACGCTCCATCCCGGCGACCTGGTCCTCACGGGGACGCCGGCCGGTGTCGGCTCCGCGCGCGGGGAGTTCCTCAAGGCCGGCGATGTGGTCAAGATCTGGATCGAAAAGATCGGGACGCTGACCAACAAGATGGCTTGAGCACCCGGTCCCGGCCCTTCCGCCAGCGCTCTCCAGGCATGCCATGGGGGATGTCCGCCCAACGTTGCCGCTGGTTGCATTCAAACATTTGTATTATACAAATGCCAATGGACGCTCGATTTAGCGCTTCACGCGGATGGCGTCCCAAGAATTAACAAGTTCGCTCGAGAGCAAAGCTTTCAAGGAGGCGTCGCAGCATGGCCGAGCAGTACGTCGGTAAAACCGCGGAATTCAAGGACGGCGACCGCCGGATCATCTTCGCCGGGGACAACGAGATCGGCATATTCCGGCACGAGGGCGCGTTCTACGCCTACAGCAACTTCTGCCTGCACCAAGGGGGCCCCGCCTGCGAGGGGCTCACGATCGCCAAGGTCGAGGAACGGCTCCTGCCCGACAAGACGTCGCAAGGCCTCTATTTTTCCGACAGCGAGATGCACTTCGTCTGCCCCTGGCACGGCTACGAGTACGACATGAAGACCGGCGAATGCGTGTCGGACCGGAAGCTCAAGCTGCGCAAGTACAAGGTGGTCGAGAAAGGGGATGAGGTTTATGTCCTCACCTAAAGCTGCGGCCGTCAAGACCGCGCGTCGCCCCGCCCTGCCGGGGCAGCCAGCCGCAAAGCGGGTGCCGGCGCAGCCTGTCGCAAAGCCGGCCGGCAAGTCCGCCGATGGCCTTTCGGCCGAAGCGACGCGGCTCGCAGCCGAGATCGAGCGCGCGCTGGCGAGCGGGGAGCGCGATTTCCTGAGCAACGAAGCGCTGCAAGTGCTGATGGCGGCGGCCTGCAAGGTCTACGGGGCGCGCGTGGAAGCGGGCGAGCCATTGTTGCCGCTTCCGGAACGCGGTGGCGCCACCGCCACCGATGTGATGATTACGGCGAGCGGCCTGTTGAAAGCCGCGAACCTCGCGGTGTTCGAGCTCGGCATGTGGCAGAGCTGGACCGGCCGCTGAAGCACGGCCAGGGCGGGCTTGCCCGGCCGGGAATTTGTGGAAACGTCATTTGGAAACGTCAGGAGACGCACATGGACCTCCTCGCTGAACGCGGCCGACGCGTATCTGTCGACGAGTTGAACACCACCAGGCTTCTCGCTCACGCCCGCAAACAGGCGGTCCAGCGCAAGTTCGACGACATGCTCATTGTCGATGTGGACGCGCACCACTACGAGAACGAGCATTACAGCGAAATCCTGCCGTATATGGAGAACGACGTCTTCAAGCAGTGGACCATGGGCGGTCGCGGGCAGACCGACCGCGGCTCCATCGTGCCGACCAACGCCGGCTTCATCCAGGACATGGGCGGTCGCGTGACCCGCTATCCGTTGCGTCGCTCGGAGAAGACCGAGCCCGGGAAGTTCCGCGACGTGCAGCTCGGCGAGCGCTGGATGGACGCGATGAGCGTGGATTATTCCTGCCTGTTCCCGACCGGCATGCTCAATATCGGCATGCACCCGCAGAAGGAGATGGAGGTCGATCTCTGCTGGGCTTACAACCGGTGGGTCACCGAGAAGGTGCTGCCGGAGTCGGGCGGGCGCATGTATTCCATGCTGTGCCTGCCGTTCTCCGATCCGGCCGCATGCGTGCGCCATGTCGAGACCTTCGGCGGCCGTCCCGGCGTCACCGGCTTCATGGTCACGACGGTGCGTCACCTGCAGGTCAACGACAACGCCTATATGCGGCTCTACAGCACGATGCAGGAACGCGGGCTTTCGCTCGCCTTCCATTCCGGCCCCAACTGGAACGAGCCCGTGTTCCGCGCCTGCAATCGCTTCCTGTCGGTGCATGCGCTGGGCTTCACCTTCTACAACATCCTGCATCTGACCAACTGGGTCATCAACGGCATGGGCGAGCGCTTTCCCAAGCTGCCGGTGATCTGGATCGAGTCCGGGCTCGCCTGGGTGCCGTTCCTGATGCAGCGTCTCGACCACGAATACATGATGCGCCCGTCGGAGGCGCCGCTGCTGAAGAAGAAGCCATCGGATTATATGCGCGACATGTACTACTCCTCGCAGCCGATGGAGATTCAGGACCGCCAGGCGCTCGAATGCACCTTCCGCATGATCAACGCCGAGACCCAGCTGCTGTATTCCTCGGACTATCCGCACTGGGATTTCGACCTGCCGAGCACGATCTACGA
>DASSJW010000873.1:0-2111 GCA_035690995.1 Xanthobacteraceae bacterium | reverse complement strand
TGAGGAGCCGGGCAAGCGCAAGGTGCGGTCGGTCGGACCGACGTTCTATCCGGTGCGCTGAGGGCGCGACGCGCCTTCTCTTGGGTCTGTAGTTCCGCTGCCTCTCGTCCGTCGACGTCGGCCGAGCGCACCCGGCGTTTGCCGCAGGATGCGCACGACAACCAGGCCTGGGCAGGTTAGCCTTCCGCAAAACAGCGGGAGGACGTCATGGATGGGCAACGCCGTCCACCGGACGCCGAGCCAAGGCCGCCATGGCGGGCATCGCGGATCACGCGCCGGGCCGCGATCGCAACCCTCGTGGCATGCGCGGCGACGTCGATTCGAGCTCAAAGCGTCTGGCCCGATCGCACGATCACGCTGGTGCACGGGCTCGCCCCGGGCGGCCCGAGCGACATCATCGCCCGCATCATCGCCGACGGCCTCACGCGCCGTCTCGGTCAGCAGGTCGTCGTCGACGCGCGGCCGGGCGCCGGCGGCAGGGTCGCCGCCGGGCAGGTCGCCCGCATGGCCGCCGACGGCTATACGCTGATGGGCATTCCCTCCGGCCATGCCGTGGCCGCGGCGCTGTACAAGTCGCTGCCTTATCGCACCATCGACGACTTCGCGATGATCAGCCTCATCACCGAGTATCCGTTCGTGGTGGTGACCTATGCCGATCATCCGATCCGCACGCTCGGCGACCTCATCGATATGGCACGCTCGCGGCCGGCGCCGCTGCTGTTCGGCAGCGCGGGCAACGGGTCGCTGCAGCATCTCGCCGGCGAGCTTCTCGCCAAGACGGTGAGCGCCACGTTCCAGCACGTGCCCTATCGCGGCAGCGCGCAGGCGATCACCGACCTGATCGCGCGGCGCATCGACTTCATCGTCGACTCCCCGACAGCGGAGCTCGAATTCATCCGCGCCGGCCAGTTGCGGGCGCTGGCGGTGACGAGTGCAGAGCGCTTCTTCGGGCTGCCCGAGGTGCCGACCACGGCGGAGGCCGGCGTTCCCGGATACGCCTTCACCTCGTGGCAGGGACTGGTGGCGCCCGCCGGCGTCCCGCTCCCGGTGATCAACCGGTTGAATGCGGAGATCGCCGCCATCCTGGCGGAGCCGGCGACCATCGAGCGGATCAGGCTGGTCGGCAACGATCCGAGCCCTTCGAGTCCCGAGGCGTTCAAGGCCCGCATCGCCGCCGACATCGACAAGTGGACCAAGGTGGTCGATGCCGCCAAGATCGAGCGGATTTGAAGAAGATGGACCCGCGGGCCAAGCCGCGCGGGTGACAGTGTCGCAAGCTACGCCTTCGTCGTGGTGAGGGTGTAGCGCTGCTCGGCGGCCAGGCATTCCGCTTCCGGCAGCCCCAGCTCCTTGCGCACGATATTGGTGCCCAGCACCATCGCCGCCATCTTGTAGGTGGCGTGGCGGCGCCCCATGCCTTCGCGGCCCATGCCGCAATCGGACGAGATGATCAGCCGTTCCGGCGGAATATGCTTGAGCGCTTCACGGATGAGCGCGGCGATCTCGTCCGGCCGCTCGACCTGCAGGGTGTGATGATCGATCACGCCGATGACGACCTTCTTGTCCTTGATCACCTCGCCGATCGCCTTCAAGTCGCCGGTGCCGGACGAGCAGGTCTCGAAGGTCAATGCGTCGGCCTCGATCTTGTTGAGTGCGTCGAGGGTCGGCTGATAGCTCTGCACGTCCCGGAAGATGCGCTGCTGGGACGGGTTGCCCCAGCAGGTGTGGCACCACACCTCGGTCTTGCCGCGCAGGCCCTTCACGGTGTTGTTGAAGACCTTCACCAAATCGTCGACATCGAGCTTGCCGAAAGTCTTGCCGCGCGCCGGCACCATGTGGATCTGCGGTTCTTCCATCTGCAGGACGGGGCAGCCGGCATCGGCGAGCTCGTTGAGCTCCGCATTGAGCGCATCGCTGATCGCCCAGGTGCGCTCGACCGGATCCTTGTAGTAATCGTCCTCTACCGACGCGGCGATCAGCTCGGGCAGAATGGTGCCGAACTTCACCGGCTTCTTGGTCATGCGCTGCGCCGTCTTCCACATCGCCGCGTATTGCAACCTGCCGCGTCCGACCGGCCCGACGATCCTGGGGAACACGCGGGCTTCGAGAAA
>DASSJW010000872.1:0-3100 GCA_035690995.1 Xanthobacteraceae bacterium | reverse complement strand
CGACCACCAACCCGCATAACGTCGCGCATACGCCGGGCGGTTCGTCGAGCGGATCCGGCGCGGCGGTCGCCGATTTCATGGTCCCGGCGGCCTTCGGGACGCAGACTGGCGGCTCGGTGCTGCGCCCGGCGTCCTATTGCGGCGTGTTCGGCTTCAAGCCGACCTTTGGCGCCTTCAACCGCAACGGCGTGTACCCGGCCGCCGAGAGCCTGGACACGCTCGGGCTGATCGCGCGCTCGCTCGATGACATCGAGCTCCTGAGCGCCGTGCTGGAACTGCGCACGCCCGCGCAACTACGTCCGCTCGACGATGCGCCGCGCATCGGGCTGTGCCGCACGCCCTTGTGGAACACGGCGCAACCGGAGACGGTGACCGCGATCGAGGATGCGGCGCAACGGCTGGACAAGGCCGGCGCGCGGGTGCGGGAGATCGTGCTGCCCGACGAATTCGCAGGACTGCGCAACGCCGCGCGCGAAACCATCAACAATTTCGAGCGCGCGGCGGCGATGGCGCACGAATGGAGCAACCATCGCGAGCGCATCAGCGACAGGTTGCGCAAGCGCATCGAGAGCGGTCGCGCCATGGCCTACGCCGACTACGTCGCAGCCTTGCGGCTCGGAGAGGAGTGCCGCGCCCGGCTGCCGGCCGTTTTCGGAGAGGTAGATGTGCTATTGACGCCGTGCGTCACGGGCGAGGCTCCGTGTGGGCTCGACGAGACCGGCGATCCCGGCTTCCAGGCGATCTGGACCATCCTCCATACGCCTGCGCTCACCTTGCCGACGCACCGCGGCCCCCGGGGCCTGCCCGTCGGCATCCAGCTCGTCGCGCCGCGTTTCGCCGATCGCCGGCTGCTCGCCTGCGCCAGCTGGATTTGGCAGGAACTCGGCTCGCCTGACATGGTTGGCTATCGGGGCTAGAGAAAGCATCATGGAATTCGACAATTCATTCGAAGTGCCGCTGCCGCCGGCGCAGGCGTGGAAGCTCCTGCTCGACGTCGAGCGCATCGCGCCCTGCATGCCGGGGGCGGAACTGACCGAGGTGGTCAGCAAGAACACCTACAAGGGCAAGATTGGCGTGCGGCTCGGACCGGTCGCCCTGACCTTCGCCGGCGTCGTCAAGCTCGAGGACATCGACGACGACGCTCACACGGCAAGGGTGGCGGCGCAGGGCACCGACGCGAAAGGCCGTGGCGGCGCCAATGCGGCCTCGGTTTTCCGTCTCGAGCCTGCCGGCAGCGGATCGAAGGTGATGGTGCACACCAATCTCACGCTGTCCGGCGCGGTAGCGCAATACGGGCGCGGCGTCGGCATTATCCAGGCCACCGCGGCGCAACTCATGAATCAATTCGCCAGTTGCCTGAAGGAGAAGCTCGCACAGGAACCGTCGGCTGCGCCGGTTGCGCCGCCGCTGCGGCCCTCGCCCTCGATCGTTCCACCGGGCACCCCGCCGCCTGTGGCGGAGCCGCCATCCGCTTCGCCACCACGACCTGCTGCGGCGGCGCCGCGTGCCGCGCCGGCCAAGCCGATCTCAGGCTTCGCATTGATGGCGAAGGTGATCTGGAGCTCGATCGTCGGCCTGTTCAGGCGCTCTTAGCGGGCGCCAAACAGCGCACCCTGCGATTCGGCGCTTTGCCAGCCTATTCCTTCAGCGCTTCCTCGCGCGTGGTCCGGATGACGGGCGCCGCCAGCAGCAGCAGGAGCCCGGCCGCCACCAGCAGGAAGGCGAGACTGATCGGCTCCTGCAGAAAGACCATGGGATCGCCACGCGAGATCAGCAGCGCCCGGCGAAGGTTCTCCTCCATCATCGGTCCCAGCACAAAACCGAGAATGAGCGGGGCCGGCTCGCAATCGAGCTTGAGCGCGACGTAACCGAAGACCGCGAAGAATGCCATGACGAAAGCGTCGAACGGCTTGCTGTTGATGATGTAGACGCCGATGCAACAGAACACGATGATCGCGGGATAGAGGAGCCGATACGGCACCCGCAGCAGTCTCACCCACACGCCGACCATCGGCAGGTTCAGGATCACCAGCATGAGATTGCCCAGCCACATGCTGGCGATCAGGCCCCAGAACAAAGCCGGGCGATCCGTCATCACCCGCGGCCCCGGCGCTATGCCGTGAATCATCAACGCCCCGATCATCATCGCCATGGTCGGGTTGCCAGGAATGCCGAGCGTCAGCATAGGGATGAATGACGTCTGCGCGCCGGCATTGTTGGCAGCCTCCGGTGCCGCAACGCCCCTGATGTCGCCATGGCCGAATTCCCGCGGCGGGCGGGCAACGTTCTTCTCGAACGTGTAGGCCGCAAATGACGCGAGCAGCGCTCCTCCCCCCGGCAGCACGCCGAGAACCGCACCAAGCCCGGTGCCGCGCAGGATCGAGCCGGCGCAGTGCCGCAGATCGGCGAGGCTCGGCCACACCCGACCGACCGCATCCGACACGACGCTCGTTGCCAGCTTCTTTTCGAGATTGCAGACGACCTCGGCGATGCCGTAGATCGCCATCGACAGCGCCACGAATTCGATACCGTCGGCGAGACCGGTCATGCCGAAATTGAAGCGCCGCGCACCGGAATTCACGTCGGTGCCGACCAGACCGAGCAGCAGACCGAGCACGACCATCGCGATCGCCTTGACCAGCGACCCGCGGGCGAGCACGACGGCCGCTATCAGGCCGCAGACCATCAGCGAGAAATATTCCGCCGGACCGAATTGCAGCGCCACGGCGGCGAGCGGCGGCGCCGCGAATGCGATCAGCAAGGTCGAGACGCAGCCGGCAAAGAACGAGGCGAGCGCTGCAATGCCCAGCGCCGGCCCGGCGCGGCCCTTGAGCGCCATCTGGTGACCGTCGATGGTGGTGACGACCGAAGAGGCCTCGCCCGGAATATTGACCAGGATGGCCGTGGTGGAGCCGCCGTATTGCGCGCCGTAATAGATGCCGGCGAGCAGGATCAGCGCGGACTCCGGCTGCAGCGTGAACGAGATCGGCAGCAGCATGGCGACCGTGGTGACCGGGCCGATCCCCGGCAGCACGCCGATAACGGTGCCGAGCAAGACGCCGATGAAGCAATAGCAGACGTTCTGGAGCGTCAGCGCGAC
>DASSJW010000871.1:0-2061 GCA_035690995.1 Xanthobacteraceae bacterium | reverse complement strand
TGTGGTTCGGGCTTCAATAACCTGGGCAGTCGAGAGTAGGTCAATGGCCTAGAACTGGAGAGGGAGTGGGTCAGAGGCCCTGAGCCGATGGCGTATCGCTTTGGGCAGGCGCTTGGCCGCATTCGGGGAATCACATAGGCCTGTACGCCATGATGCGGGTCAGGTTGAAAGCCGACGGCCGGATCGTCGAGATACTCCCCGACGGAAGCGAGCAGGCGCTCTCGACGCGGCTGGAGGCGATCCTTGCGCAGGCCGCGCCGCGCGACCCTGCGATCGACAGCCAGGCCGATCCGGCGCCAAGCGAGGCGCGCGACGCCGTCTACGCCCGCGGGGTGCGGGCGCGCACCAAGCTGACGCAAGCGGAATTTGCAGCTCGCATCGGAGTGCCGGTCGAAACCGTGCGCAACTGGGAGCAGGGCAAGCGCTCGCCGCGCGGGCCCGCGCGCGCGCTGCTCAAGGTGATCGAGAAGGCGCCGGATGTGGCTTTCGCGGTGCTGCGCAGGGACGGTGGTCAACCCACCGACGACGCGGAGCAGAGTGGGCAGGCCAAGTTGCGGATCAACAGCTCGATCTAGCGCAGGGCCGTCCGCTCTCTCACGGGAGCGATGGGTCGCCCGAGCAGCCAGCTGAGGACCGCCATTGCCGCGAGAGTGCCGAGATAGGCCACGAGCTGCAATTCGGTTGGCCGGTCGGTATAGCCCACCAGCGTGTGCAGCAGGCGGCCAGGGACGCCGTCCTGCGGCAGCCAGCCCGAACTGTCCCACAACCTCTGCCCCAGCACGTGGATCATTCCGGCGGCATCGAGAAACTGCACCGCCTGCGCCGCCATACCCGCGGCCAGCAGCGCAATGAGCACGGTCGTCACTGCGAAAATGTGCCGGGCCGGAATGCTGATCAGCCCGTAATAGGTCAGAGCGGTGAACGCCGCACCGGCGGCAAGGCCGAGCATGCCCCCGATGAGAAGCGCCGACGCCGACGTGCCGGTGGCGACGACACCGTAGAGGAACAGCACCACCTCCGAGCCTTCACGCAGCACGGCGAGACCCACGACCACGGCGAGCGCGGTCATCGGCCGCTCCCCAGCGGTGACCGCCGTACCGACCGCGGTCATCTCGGCCGCCAGCTCGCGGCCGTGGCGTGCCATCCAGGCATTGTGCCACATCAGCATCACCACCGCGGCGCCGAGCACCGCGGCATTGAGCAGCTCCTGACCCGCCCCCTCGAAAGCATCGGCGATCGCTTCCGCGAACAGGGCCATGATGGCGGCGCCGGCCACGCCGGCGAGCACGCCGGCTGCAATCCAGTTTCCTCGGCCCGGCGCGCCGCGGGTCGCGGCGAGGACAATGCCGATGATCAGTCCGGCTTCGAGCACTTCGCGGAAGACGATGATAAGCGCGCCCAGCATTTTGCTATTCCGCGACCACGACGCCTTTGGCGGTATCGGCGTGGAACTCGCCCATGAACTCGTACCGGCCGGGATCGAGCGGCCCGATCCGCACCAGCCCTTTCGACTTGCCCGGGATGATCTTCTCGACCTTGAGCGCGGTGCTGTCGAATTCCTCCGGCGTGGCGTCCTCGTTGCTGACGTAGATCGAAACGCGCTTGCCGGCAGGCACCCGGATTTCCTCCGGTTCGAATTTATGATTTCGGATGACGAGATTGAATTCCTGAGCCCGGGCAGGCACGCTCGCCACGCCGAGCGCGGCCAATGCGATCGCAAGAACGACGGCGTGCATCATATTCCCGGTCTCGACCTCCAAGGCGATATGAAAGACTTCGGCTCTCCCGACGCAAGCCCATTGTCGTATTATTGAATCATTCTAATCTTTGCGCGGTTGCGGACGCCGGGGCTCGGGAGGGCATCGGTTAGGGAAAGTTGCTTGATTGGATTATGTCCTGAGGTTTGATCGGGACCGGAGTTTGCGCAGCCCGTCGTCGTCGACCGAAGCTGCGCCGCGTCCGCCGAAGTCCATGCGCTTGTCACGGGAGTACGGAATGAATGTCGTCGAAGCCAACGGCGCGAAGATTCCAGCCATCGGCCTGGGCACCATGACCCTGCAA
>DASSJW010000870.1:0-2507 GCA_035690995.1 Xanthobacteraceae bacterium | reverse complement strand
CTTGAGACGCCCGTCCGCTCCCACCGCCAAGGTGTGAATATAAAAATAGGTTTGCATCTCGTCGGTCGCCTCCATGACCGGCGACGGCGCCGAGATGATCGGCATGCCGCCGCATTCGCCGATCCAGTCGATGTGGCGGTGCCCATGCATCAGCACGATGCGGCGGGCGAGCGGCTTGAGCCGCCGCACGAACCAGTTGCCGTTGACGAGCGCCGTGCCGATCCGCACCGACAGCGCCTTCGCTCGCCGCGGATACTCCACCACGTGATGGTGCAACGCGATGATCCAGCACGCCCGCGGATATTGCGCGCACGCGATCTCCAGGCCGCGGACCTGATCGGTCGAGATCATTCCGAGCGCATTGGTGAAGGAGAAGTGCGTGTCGGCGTTCGAGTCCAGCAGCACGATGCCGAGCCCGTCGTCCGAATCGGGCGCCAGCACCATCGGGAACACGTTGGTCCACAAGTCCGTCAATTCCGTCGACCATACCGGCCTGCCGGTATCGGCAAACCTGGCCATCGCGCGAAGGTGCGGCGCCAGTGCCTGCGCGAGATTTCCCCCCAAGCGGCCGCGCGTGCGATCGATGACGTGCACGCGTTCGCCTTGAACCATACCCATGGCGGACAGGACCCGCAGCTTGCGCAGCCGTTTGTTGGGGCTGGTCGGCAGATCGAGCCGGGCGGGATTGGCGCGATCGACGATGTTCAGGTCGTGGTTGCCGGGGATCATCAACATTCGTTCGGCAAGCTTGGGATACCGCGACACGGCGTCCGTGAAATCGGCCCACTCGCTCGAGCGGCCGGCATCGGTCATGTCGCCGGTGATCAGGATCGCGTCGAGCGGCTCGCTGGCGTGGAGCCGATCCAATTCGGCGAGCAGCCGCCGCAGACGTTCGTTGCCGCTCGCCCCCGACCTTCCGCTTTCGATCCGGAAGCCGTAGCGTTCGCCCACGGTGTGCACATCCGACAGATGCGCGACGCGCCAGGTTCTGCCCGCGCTCGGACGCTCGGCGAACTCATCGAAATCCTGGGGTTGCGCCATGGTCGCGTCGGCGATCGCCCAGACCAGGGCGGCCACCGCGAGATATCCGGCGACCAGCACGACGGTGTTGGCCAGCGCCACCACGGCCAGATGACTCGCCGAGCCCACGCCCGACGCGCCCCGCAGCAGATCCGCGCTCGGCAGCACCGCCGCCAACACGCCGAGCGCGACGGCGCACAGCAAGACGCCGGATACCACCGCCGCCGCGGCACGCAGCCGCGCGCGCTGCGCCTTGGTGGCCCGTGCCGGCAATCTCCCCTCGGCCAGCTGGCGCAGCGCTTCGCGGCCCATGGTATAGGCGGGCTGGACCGCCAGCGAGTTGAGCGACCAGAAGCTGTTCTCGGCCAGCCGAAACAGCGTGCGCCCGCCGAACCATCCCACCCCGACCAGGATCGCGAGGATGGCCAGCGGCCAAATCCCCGCGATCGGATATTCGAGGCTGGTCGACAGCTTGCTGAACCAGATCGCGGCGACGACCGGCGCGACCCCGAGCACCAGGCCCGGGCCGACGATCAGCAGGAACCAGGCCACCGCCAGCTTCGGCAGGCTGATCTCGGCGAGCAGGCTGCCGGCGAGCGACAGCAGCGAGCGGCGCTTGGAGCTCGATGCGTCATCCTCGACGTCGCCGCGGCGCGGATCGATGGCCGGCTTCAAGCAGCTCCTCCAGCGACCTGCAACGGTTCTGTCCTACCATGCACGGCAAAGGCACTTGGCGAGTACACTTGGCGAGTACACGAATGTGCCAGTGTGGCGGCTCCGAAGCCCGCATCATTCTTCCGGCGCGTCTGAGATGCGGAGTCCTGAACCAAAGCCACATTACATCAATGCGTTGCTGGTGTCCTGCGATTCTGAAATTCGCAAAAGAGACGCCGCGCAGTCATGCGAACTTCGCAATCGGGACACCAGTGCGGGGGATTGATCAATCATCATGTCACATCGCGCGTTGCGGCAGGCGCGATTACCACGCGATGTGGCAGCGCGCTGCTCACCCCAGGTCGCTGGCCAGGACTTCAAATCGC
Source organism: Xanthobacteraceae bacterium (assembly GCA_035690995.1). Classification (GTDB taxonomy): domain Bacteria; phylum Pseudomonadota; class Alphaproteobacteria; order Rhizobiales; family Xanthobacteraceae; genus VAZQ01. Next base: position 447 of record DASSJW010000870.1, on the reverse strand, counting down.
GGCAGCAGCGGGCGTGTCTCCGCGGCGTTCGCGCGTCGCCCCCACCGACATGAAATAGTTGACGGCCGCCGCACCGGCGATCAACGGCGTAAGCACGTTGTCGGGGACGTAGGTGACGAGCCTGACGTCGTTGTCCTTCAGGGTGCGGAGAAAGCTATCGGCCGAGATCATCGCTCAAAGCCATCGTTTAAAGCCATCGTTTAAAGCCATCGTTCAGGGTCAGCGCCAAAAGTCATCGTCAAAGCTTCGACGTTGAACGCCGTGCGTCGGGCGCGTTGCAATCGACGTGTGATGAAGCGTCACGCCGGGCGCCTGCCCCCTAGCCCATCTGCGCGCCGGTTGCAAAGATCGGAGGGAATGCGAGGATGCCTCGCGCGCGCATGCGCGGCGGCCGGAAGGGCTGGAGGAATGATGTCGATGCGCAGGATGTCCACTCTGCTCGCCGTG
>DASSJW010000869.1:0-3157 GCA_035690995.1 Xanthobacteraceae bacterium | reverse complement strand
GAGGAGGAGCGGGCGTTGTTGGCGCGGTGGATAGGGGCGCTGAAGTAAGACTCGCCTTGCGGATTGCGGGGGGAGCCGCCGCAATCCTCCGCCGCGCTCGCAGGCATGAATGTGCGCGGGGTCCTTTGACATCGAAGGCCCCTCGACATGCTCTGCCAGCAAAGCCGAGCGTTGACAGAGCCAAACGATCACATCAGCGCGGCAAGCTGCGCGAAGACCGGATGATCGCCGGCGCCAGGCGCGAGACGTGGAAGTCCCACGACGTCGATCGAATTCGCAAATCGCCGGACTGTTGCGACGGTCTCCTCGAGCGAGGCCGCGCTGCCCGCGCTTTCGCTCACGACCACCGCCGCGACATCGAGGTTGCGCCGAACCAGCACTTCGAGCGACGTCAAGGTATGGCTCATGGTGCCGACATAAGTCCCCGCCACGAGGATGATGGGGATACGGAGGACCGACATCCAGTCGAGCACAGTGCGGCGGTCGTCCAGCGGCACCATGATGCCGCCGATCCCCTCGATCAAAAGGGTGGTGCCGCGCCCTGCCATGGAACGACGGCAAAACTCGATCACCTCGTGGAACGCAATGGCGCGCCCCTCGTGGCCCGCCGCCATGTGCGGGGACAGGGGTGCCCTGAACCGCCACGGCGAGATATGCTCGACTTCCGCCAACGTGACCGGACGCCCAAGCGCCGAGAGCAGCGCCGCCGGATCGCTCTCCTTCAAGGCGTCAGGATCAAATCCGCTGACGACCGGCTTGACCGCCGCAACCGGCCGACCGGTGGCTTGCATGTGCCGGATCAATCCCGTGGTGACAAAGGTCTTGCCGATATCGGTGCCGGTCGCGGTGATGAAGAAGGCCGTCATCGCATTGCGTTTGCGCTGGCCGCCGCACGGGCTAGGATGCGCGTGCGGACGAGTTCGGCAAGTCGCTCGATTTCGTCGTCGGGATGTTGCGCGGTAAAGGTCAGACGCAGGCGCGCGGTCCCGGCCGGGACGGTGGGCGGCCTGATGGCCACGACGAGGAAACCCTCCTCTGCCAGCATCCGCGAGGCCGCCAATGCCGTTTCGGCCTCTCCGAGCACGACCGGGACGATCGGACTCGCCGGCTCCGGGAGACCGGCCGTGCGCGCAAACGTCCGCGCCTTGGTCAGCGGACGCGCGGCATAGCCTGGGTCGCGCGCGATCAGGTCGAGCGCCGCGATGGCGGCAGCGGCCATCGGCGGCGGAAGTCCGGTCGAATAGATCGCGGTGCGCGCGCGGTTGCGTATGAGTTCCACGACCGCGGCGGAGGCGCAGACGTAGCCGCCATAGGCGCCGAGGGCCTTGGACAGCGTTCCCATCTGCAGCGGGACATCGGCAGGGGCGGCTTGGACGAAATTCGAGCCCCGACCGCCGCCTACGACGCCGAGACCGTGGGCATCGTCGGACATGAGCCACGCGTCATGGCGTTGTGCCAGCGCGGCGAGCCCGTGCAAAGGCGCGATATCCCCGTCCATGGAGAAGACGCCGTCGGTTGCGATGAGGGCGCGGTGATGTCGTCCCCGCAACTCCGCCAGCAGCACCCCCACATGCCCCACGTCGGCGTGGCGGAAAGGAACAACTGCCGCGCGCGAGAGCCGCGCTCCGGCCCATAGACAGGCATGGGACAATTCGTCAATGAGAATGAGATCCCCCGGGCCGACAAGCGCCGGGATGATGCCGACATTGGCGAGATACCCCGAACCAAAGACGCAGGATGCCGCCGTGTCCTTCAATCGCGCGAGGCGCGTTTCGAGCTCGCCCAGCAGAGGATGATTGCCGGTCACGAGACGCGAAGCGCCGGCGCCCACGCCATAGACCCGCAATGCTTCAATGGCGGCGGCCTGAACCACCGGGTGATGGGTCAGATTGAGGTAATCGTTGCACGAGAATGACAGCAGCCGGCGGCCGTCGCGGAGCAGCCAAATCCCCGTCACGCGGGTGGTGTCGACGAGCGTGCGGCGTAGACTGCTGACCTCGAGTTCCCCGAGCTTGGCGGTGGCGAATTCATCGAGTGAACGCATCCTCGCATCGGCCTTGCGTCGGTTGGCGTAGGGCAGAATGGCGGCAATGACCGTCGAATGGAAGCACTGAATGTCTGGCAGGAAATCCGGCGCACCGGCAGGCGAGGTGCCCAAGTGGTACCGGGCCGGGCTTGCCCATATCTGGTTGCCCTATGCGCAGATGAAGGTGGCTCGCCCCCCGCTCCCGGTGCTCCGCACCCAAGGGTGCCGCATCGTGCTCGCCGACGGGCGCGAGCTCATCGATGGGATCGCATCCTGGTGGACGGCCTGCCACGGCTATAACCATCCCCACATCCGGGAGGCCGTCGAGCGCCAGCTCGCGCTGATGCCGCACGTCATGTTGGGAGGGCTCGTCCACGAGCAAGCGCTGACACTGGCTCGGCGGCTGGCGGCGCGCATGCCGGGTGACCTGAGCCGCGTGTTCTTCTCCGATTCCGGCTCGGTTGCCGTTGAGGTCGCGATGAAGATGGCCGTGCAGTTCTGGCTGAACCAGGGCGTGCGCACGCGAACGCGGTTTCTGGCCTTCAGCGGGGCCTATCACGGCGATACGACCGGCGCCATGGCGGTTGGCGACCTGGACGCGGGCATGCATGAGATGTTCGCTGGGCTCCTGCCGGGGCACTACGTCATCGATCTGCCTCAGGATGAGGAGAGCGCCGCGGCTTTTGCACGCTTTCTCGAGCATCATGCCGACGAACTTGCCGGGATTATCGTCGAGCCGCTGGTGCAAGGGGCGGGCGGCATGCGTTTTCACGACGTATTTGTGCTGCAGCGCCTGCGCGAGGCTGCCGACCGTTACCACTTGCTGCTGATCTTCGATGAGATCTTCACGGGCTTCGGCCGCACCGGAACTCTGTTCGCCAGCGAAGCGGCCGACATCGTGCCGGATATCGTCACGCTCTCGAAAGCCTTGACCGGGGGTACGTTGCCGCTCGCCGCCACGGTTGCGCGCACCGGGATATTCGAGGGATTTTGGTCCGACAACCCCATGCATGCGTTGATGCATGGACCGACCTTTATGGCCAATCCCCTTGCCTGCGCCGCGGCCAACGCTTCCCTCGATCTGTTCGAAGGCGAACCGCGGCTGCAGCAGGTTGCGGGCATTGCGGGCGC
>DASSJW010000868.1:0-2321 GCA_035690995.1 Xanthobacteraceae bacterium | reverse complement strand
ACGGCTACGACCGGCAATACAAGCTCAATCGCTTCGAGCTCCTGATCGACTGGGGCTATTTCCACTTCATCACCAAGCCGCTGTTCCTGGCGATGGACTGGATTTACCGCTACTTCGGCAATTTCGGCGTCGCCATCCTGATCATCACCGTGCTGATCAAGATCATTTTCTTCCCGCTCGCCAACAAGTCCTACGCCTCGATGGCGAAGATGAAGGCGGTGCAGCCGGAGATGATGGCGATCCGCGAGCGCTACGCCGACGACAAGATGAAGCAGCAACAGGCGATGATGGAGCTGTACAAGAAGGAGAAGATCAATCCGATCGCCGGCTGCCTGCCGATCGTCATCCAGATTCCGGTGTTCTTCGCGCTCTACAAGGTGCTGTTCATCACCATCGAGATGCGGCACGCGCCGTTCTTCGGCTGGATCAAGGACCTCTCGGCGCCCGATCCGCTCACGGTATTCAACCTGTTCGGGCTCATCCCCTGGGACCCGACGGTGGTGCCGGTGATCGGCCCATTCCTCCATCTCGGTCCGTGGCCGCTCATCATGGGCGTGACCATGTGGTTCCAGATGAAGCTCAATCCGCCGCCGCCGGACCCGACCCAGAAGATGATCTTCGACTACATGCCGATCATCTTCACCTTCATGCTGGCGAGCTTCTCCGCCGGCCTGGTGATCTACTGGGCCTGGAACAATACGCTCTCGGTGCTGCAGCAGAGCGCGATCATGCACAAGCATGGCGCCAAGATCGAGCTGTGGGACAATCTGAGGCGGGTCTGGGAAGCCCTGAAGAATCTTTTCAAAAAAAAAAGTGACACCGGCATAAGCGGTTCTCCGCCATGAGCGTCGCGTCGTCATGAACGACGACGCACAGGCGTTAGGCGCTCCCTCCTCCTTCACGCGTGCGGAGACCGAAGCCGGCCGCAAGCTGTTCGCGGGCGACTGGCAGTTCGCCTGGGCCGCGGGCGCGGTCGAGGCGCTGCCGCCGATGCGTGGCGTGGAGATCGCCTTTGCCGGACGATCCAATGTCGGCAAGTCGAGCCTGATCAATGCGCTCACCGGACGGCGCGCGCTCGCGCGCACCTCGCACACGCCCGGCCGCACGCAGGAGCTGATCTTCTTTACCGGGCCCTCGCAGCTCACGCTGGTCGACATGCCGGGCTACGGCTACGCGGCCGCCGCCAAGACCAAGATCAAGGCCTGGACCGACCTGATCCACGCCTTTCTCATGGGGCGCGCCAACCTCGCGCGGGTCTATCTTCTGATCGACGCCCGCCATGGCCTCAAGCCGGTCGACGACGCCGTGCTCGCGACCCTGGACAAGGCCGCGGTCAACTACCAGGTCGTGCTGACCAAGACCGACGAGGTCAAGGCCGCCGACCTCGCCGCCCGGGTGGCCGCCACCAAGGCGGCGCTCGCCAGGCACCCCGCCGCCTATCCCGAAATCGCGCTGACCTCGTCGCACAGCGACGCCGGCATCGCCGAACTGCGCGCGGCGATCGCGCGGCTGCTCAAGGAGCGCCGTGCGGGTTAGGCAAATCCCTCCGCGTGATGTCCCGCGACGGCGGGCATCCAGTAACCTGTGGGGCCGTCGCGGCCGCAGCGATGCCTTCGAGTCGGGCGATTACTGGATCGTCCGCGTTTGCGGACCGAGGCGCGCTCCGATAAGGCCTCTTTCGTCCGGGCCGGCGGCTCGCTAAAAGGCGCAGCGACATTGGTGCCGCTCCGCCGACTGTTCGAAAGAGCCCTCTCGATGAACGTTTCGCCCCATGACATCGCGCGCGTCCTGTCGGAGGCGCTCCCGCACATGCAGCGCTACGACGAGGAGATCGTCGTGGTGAAGTATGGCGGCCACGCCATGGGCGAAGAGGACCTGGCGCGAAGCTTCGCCCGCGACATCGTGCTGATGGAGCAGACCGCCATCAACCCGGTGGTGGTGCACGGCGGCGGACCGCAGATTGGCGAGATGCTCAAACGGCTCGGCATCAAGTCGCAGTTCGCGGGCGGCCTGCGCATCACCGACGCGGCGACGATCGAGATCGTCGAAATGGTGCTGGGCGGCTCGATCAACAAGCAGATCGTCGGCTTCATCAACGCGGCCGGAGGCAAGGCCGTCGGGCTGTGCGGCAAGGACGGCAACATGGTGGTGGCGCGCAAGGCCAGCCGCCGGGTCGTCGATGCCGATTCCAACATCGAGAAGATCATCGACCTCGGCTTCGTCGGCGAACCCGAGAAGGTCGACGTCACCGTGCTCAACCAGATCCTCGGCCGTGACCTGATCCCGGTGCTGGCGCCGCTCGCGACCTCCACCGAGGGTCT
>DASSJW010000867.1:0-2624 GCA_035690995.1 Xanthobacteraceae bacterium | reverse complement strand
GGCTTCGCCGAGTTGGTTGGTGCCGATCACGCCGCCGGCCCCGCCCACATTCTTGATGACGATCGTCGGCTTGCCGGGAATATGCGCCGGCAGATGTTGGGCGATGATGCGCCCCTCGATGTCCGACGGTCCGCCGGCGGGATAGTTGATGATCATGGTGATGGTCTTGCCCTTGTAGAATTGGGCAAGCGCGGTGTCGCTCAAGACGCCGGCCGCGAGCGCGACCAGGCCGGCGATGACCAGCGATCTTCGGATCATGAATGTCCTCCCTTGGAACGAAGCCTGTTTTTGTCGCGTTCGGTTCCCAGCCGTGCAGCCAAGTGACCCTAGTGTCCCATTTCCGACGTTCGTATCATTTCGCAGCACCGCTTTTACGAACGTCGGAAACAAAGGGACACTAGCAAGTCACGATCCTAGTGTGGCTTTGCATTTGACGTTCCTATGAAGGACTCGCGGCCAAGACTGATAGGAACGTCAAATGCGCCACACTAGGTTCAGGGCCGGCGATCGCGGCCCCCGCATGTGGGCGGGGACCGCGACGCGTGACGTCGAGCCAATCGGCGTGGCCGACTTATTTCTTCGCCGCCGGTTTCGGCCGCTGGTCGGTCAGCATGGTTCCGAGCCGGAACGGCTCGTAGGTGGGTTTGTAGGATTTCTCGTCGAGGAATTGCCGCAGGCCGGTGTTGTAGGAATCTTCCTTGTCGGCAACTTTGATCGCTTTGCCCTTTTCGGCGAGGTAATCGTAGGCTTGCGCGACATCCATCGTGCGCACATGTCGGATGGCCTGCTTGGTTGCGCGCAGCACGGCGGCGCTCTTCTTCATCAGCTTCTCCGCAAGCTCGGTGGTCGCAGCTTCGAGCTTTTCCGGCGGAACGGCAAAATTGACCATCCCGATGCGCGCCGCCTCCTTGCCGTCGAACGGATCGCCGAGGCAGGCGTAGTAGAGCGCATGGCGCGGCAGCACCATGTCGGACACCACTTTCGACACCAGAGCGCCGGGGAGAATGCCCCAGTTCACCTCGGAGAGCGAGAAGGTCGCATTCTCGGCCGCGATCGCGAAGTCGCACGCCAGCAGCTGCATGAACGCGCCGCCCACGCAATAGCCGTGCACCATGGCGATGGTCGGCTTGTCGTAGCCGTAGATCCGCTCCCATCTCCAGCGATTGGCCGCGGCGGCGGCCTTCTTGCGCTCCGCCGGGTCCTTCTCCAGCTCGCGGAAGAACTTCTTCAGATCCTGTCCGGCGCTGAAGTTGCCGCCTTCGCCGGTCACCACCACGACCTTGACGTTGTCGTCGACTTCGAGCCGTGCCAGCGCGTCGTCCATCTCGTAGTGCAGCGCGGGCGACATCGCGTTGCGCTTCTCCGGACGATTGAGCGCGGTCCAGGCGATGCCGTCGTGCACCCTGATCTTCACGAACTCGTATTTGTACTCAGCCATGCGCTTATTCCTCCAGATTGTGGCTACGCGGGCACGCACGCGACATCGCGGATATCCCATCGCGGGCCGTCGCCGTAGAGGAACATTCTGCAGGATCGGCTTCAAGCAGCAATTTCCGTCCTGGCCTGCGCGATCCGAGTCCTGACCGGCGCTGGCGGCATGTCAGCACTGCTCCGGCATGGTATTCTGGATTGTAGCGTGCCGTGCGTGCACCTATATCCACCCGCGTCCTTCCGCGGCCGGGATGTCGCACGGGCTGCGAGCTGAACAAGGAGCTGTCATGGTTGAGGTCATCGAGCGTGAGGCCGTCGGCGAGACCATCGATGCCACGGTCAATTACATTCTCAACAACGGTGAGAAGCTGTTCACGCAGACGGCAGGGCCGGGTGCGACCGATGTGCGCACCGGCGGCACGGTCGATCCTCGCCGCGTGCCGATCCACAATGCCCGGCTGCATGCGGAGCCGTTTGCGCTCGATCGCGAAGGCTTCCGGTTCGTGCGCCACGATACCAAGGTCGTCGACTTCTTCGATGAAGACGAGGTGCGCCGGGTTTATTACCCCGAGATGGAAGCGCTGGTGAAGGCCGAGAGCGGGGCTTCGCGTGTGGTGGTGTTCGACCACACGCTGCGCACCGCCGATGACGAGCAGCGCGAAGCGCGCAAGATCCGCGAGGTCGTGCGCCGCGTGCACAACGACTACACCGAATGGTCCGGTCCGCAGCGGGTGCGCGACCTTCTTCCGGACGAGGCCGACGATCTGCTGCGCCGTCGTTTCGCCATCGTGCAGGTGTGGCGGCCGATCCGCCATCCGGTCGAGAGCTTTCCGCTGGCGATCTGCGACGCCCGCAGCATCTCGCCCGACGATTTCGTGGTGAATGAACGCCGCTACCCCAACCGCATCGGCCAGACCTACGCCATCACCTACAATCCCGAGCACCACTGGTACTTTTTGCCGCGCATGCGGCGCGAGGAGGCGCTGGTGTTCAAGGTCTACGACTCCGCGAAGGACGGCCGTGCCCGGTGGTCGGCGCATACCGCCTTCGACGACCCGACCTCGCCGCCGAACGCGCGGCCGCGCGAGAGCATCGAAATCCGCACGCTGGCCTTTTTCTGAAGCAGGTCGAAGCTGCCGCGCCCGGACGTTGCGGCGATTGCGCATATTGACTAACACTCCTCTGCGCCGAGG
>DASSJW010000866.1:0-2695 GCA_035690995.1 Xanthobacteraceae bacterium | reverse complement strand
GGGCTGGCCGGTCGAACCCGACGTGTAGAGGATGAACAGCGGATCTTCCGCATGCATGTGCTCGACCGGGCATTCCGTCGTCACCACCTTGGCGGCGTCGTGATACCAGAGGTCGCGCGTCGGGTTCATGTTGACATTGGCGCCGGTGCGCTTGACCACCACGACCCAGTCGACGCCGGAGGCTTTTTCCAGCGCGGCATCGACATTGGCCTTCAGCGGCACCTTGCGGCCGCCGCGCAAGCCTTCGTCGGCCGTGATGACGACCTTGGACGCGCAGTCGCTGATGCGCTGGGCGAGACTGTCCGGCGAGAAGCCGGCGAACACCACGGAGTGAATCGCACCGATCCGCGCGCAGGCCAGCATGGCGTAGGCGGCCTCGGGGATCATCGGCAGATAAATGGTGACGCGATCGCCCTTCTTGACGTTGCGCGTGCGCAGGATGTTGGCCATCCGGCACACTTCGTCGTGCAGTTCCTTGTAGGTGATGTGCCTGGACTGTGAGGGATCGTCGCCCTCCCAGATGATGGCGGTCTGGTTGGCGCGCTTGCCGAGATGGCGATCGATGCAGTTGTAGGCGGCGTTGAGGACGCCGTCCTCGAACCATTTGATCGAGACGTTGCCGGGCGCGAAGGAGACGTTCTCGATCTTGTGCGGCGTCTTGATCCAATCCACCCGCTTGGACTGTTCGGCCCAGAAGCCGTTGGGATCCTTGACCGATCGCTCGTACATCTCCCGGTACTTGGCGTCGTCGATCCAGGCGCGCTTCGACCATTCCGCCGGCACATCGTAAATCTTCTCGGACATATTCCCCTCCACTCAACGCAACCGGGATTTGAGCGCGAAACCATTCGCAGGCCGGCTTGATTGTTGCCGCGATTATGCGTCGCCGGACCGTATCCGGACAAGCGCGGCCGCCTCCGACCTTGGTTTGGCTTGCGTTCCCTGCGTGCGGAAATTCCTGCCATGCAGGCAAAGCGCCGCGTTGAGGAAGGTCAATATCAACGTTATCGGCCGAATGGCTCCTATGAACGGTATTTAGAAACCTCCGATAACCGATTCGAGACTCGCAATCCTCATCCTTACCCCCTAAATCGCGATCCCGGGGCCGGACGGCCCTCCCGGAACCAAGCCTCAACAATCGGCATTACCGGAAGCAACAGCGGAGCAAGGCGTTTAGGACGATGATGGATCAGCAGAATTTGGAGGCCACGAGGCCCGCTTCCGCCGATCCCGCCGTTGCACTCGCGGAAATGCTCGGCCAGCTGCCGAACCCCGCCAAGGTTCCCTCCGCCAGGAAAACGCTCCACACCGTCGAAGCGCTCGCCACCGAGCTGGGACTGAAGCTCGGCGGTCCCGACGCGCTCACCATCCGCCGCATCAAGCGCGGCAAGGGCTATTCATTCGTTCGCGCCAACGGCACCAAGATCCTGCACGAGCCGACCATCCGCCGTCTGAATCGGATGGCGGTGCCGCCGGCCTATCGCGACGTGCGCTACTCGCCCGATCCGACCTCGCATCTGCAGGCGGTGGGCATCGACGCTGCCGGCCGGCTGCAATACCGCTACCACGCCGACTGGGAGAAGGTGCGCGAGCAGCGCAAGGCGCATCGCCTGGCGCGTCTGGTCGGTGCGTTGCCGAAAATCCGGCGCAACGTTTCCGCGCATCTCGCCGGCGACGAGCCGACGCGCGAGTTCGCGCTGTCCGCCGTGATCGAACTGATCGCGCGCACCGCGATCCGTCCCGGCAATGAATCCTACGCCAAGCTCAACGGCACCCGCGGCGCGACCACGCTGCTGAAGTCGAACGTCACCATCGAGGACGACTCGATCGTGCTGACCTTCAAGGCCAAGGGCGGCAAGGCGGTGCGCAAGGAATGCGACGCGGCCAAGCTGGTGCGCGCCATCGGTATCCTGCGCACGCTGCCGGGCAAGCGCATGTTCCAGTACCGCGACGCGTCCGGCACGATCCGCACGGTCTCGACCACGACGGTGAACGGCTTCCTGCGTGAGATTGCCGGCATCAAGATTTCACTGAAGGATTTCCGCACCCTGATGGCGTCCGCCGTGGTGCTGGAATCGCTGTCGCGGGTCACGCCCGCCGCCAGCGAGCGCGGCCGCAAGAAGCAGGTGCTGGAAGCGGTGCGTGCGGCAGCGGACGAACTGTCCAATACGCCGGCGATCTGCCGCAAGAGCTACGTGCACGACACCATCGTCACCGCCTTCGAGGACGGCATTCTCGAGCGTTTTGCAGCGACCATGAAAGGCTATCGCACCCAGAAGAAGCGCGAGCAGCTGCTGGCCCAGGTGGTGCTGGCTGCGGCCGCCTGAGTGCGGGCGCATCCGCGCCTGCGCTTCTACTTTGCATGGGGTTGTTTTCGCGATTCGCCGTTCGCGTCTGAATTTACAGCCCGCCCATCTTGCAGACCAGCTTCCACTCCTCGGCCGTTACCGGCTGCACCGACAGGCGCGAATACTTCACCAGCGCCATGGCAGCGAGCTTCTTCTCTGCCTTGATCGCGGCCATCGTCACCGGCTTCGGCACCGGCTTGTCGGCCTTGATGTCGACGCAGACGAACTTGCCGGTCTTGTCGGTCGGATCGGGATAGGCTTCCTTGATAATCTCGGCGATCCCGACGATGTCCTTGCCCTCGTTGGAATGATAGAAGAACGCCTTGTCGCCCTTCTTCATGTTCACG
>DASSJW010000865.1:0-7755 GCA_035690995.1 Xanthobacteraceae bacterium | reverse complement strand
GTGGCTGCGGTCGGATCAAAACTCGATGTAATCATGCTGCCGAAGGTGGAGGGACCATGGGACATCCACTACCTCGACCAACTTCTCGCTCAGCTGGAAGCGAGACACGCGGTCACTAAACCCATCCTGATCCATGCCATCCTGGAAACCGCGGAGGGTGTCGACAATGTTGCCGACATCGCGACCGCATCGCCCCGGATGCATGGCATCAGCCTGGGCCCAGCAGATCTTGCCGCGTCGCGCGCGATGAAGACGACGCGGGTCGGCGGAGGACATCCGGATTACGTCGTGCTTGAGGACGCGCATGGCGCTGAGAAACGCAAGAAAGTCCAACAGGACTTGTGGCATTACACCATCGCGAAGATGGTCGATGCCTGCGCGGCGGCAGGCATAAAGCCGTTCTACGGCCCGTTCGGCGACTTTTCCGATCTGCCGGCTTGCGAGGCGCAATTCCGCAATGCCTTCCTGATGGGCTGCGCCGGCGCCTGGACGCTGCATCCGAGCCAAGTTCCGATCGCCAAGCGCGTGTTCTCGCCCGATCCGGCGGAGGTGGCGTTCGCCAAGAAAATCATCGACGCCATGCCCGACGGCACTGGTGCCGTCATGATCGACGGCAAGATGCAGGACGATGCCACCTGGAAGCAGGCCAAAGTGGTTGTCGATCTCGCCCGCCTGGTTGCGGCGAAGGATCCGGAGGTGGCGGCGCGTTACAGCCTTTGACCCTCTGGCGTATGCCGCAATCCTGGACTATGTCGGTCTGAGCATGGGCAAGACGCGCAACGCGAAGTTCAAGATTGGCCAGGTGGTCCGCCACCGACTCTTTCCGTTTCGCGGTGTCGTGTTCGACATCGATCCGGAGTTCAACAACACGGAGGAATGGTACCAGTCGATTCCGGCAGAGGTTCGCCCGCACAAGGATCAACCATTTTATCACCTGTTCGCGGAGAATGCGGAAAGCGAATACATCGCATATGTCTCCGAGCAGAACCTCTTGCCCGACACATCGGGCGAGCCGGTACGGCATCCGCAAGTTGCGGAAGTGTTCGAGCAGGACGAGAAAGGGAGCTACCGGCCGCGCAATTCACTGCTGAACTAGTGATTTATTTTTTTCAATACCCGCTCGTATTTCAACTGCGGCACCGCGTCCCATCGACCATTCCCGCTCACGGATTTAGCGCGGCGGTGCTGTCTGCGCACCCTCAAGCTTCTTGCGCGCTTCCTCAGCACGCTTCTGCAGTTGTTCCTGCAACTGCTTCTGCTGCTCCACAACGGTCTTGGGATCGCTCGGTGGTCCGTCGAATGCCTTGGCGAACTCGGCAAGCGGCAGTGGAATGCTGATGGGCTGGCCAGCTTCGTTGATACCCTGCACATGCATGGTTTGGCCCTTCTTCATCGCGCCGATCAAATCATCGCTGGCCTCGTAGTCGGCCATGCAACCTCCAGGCACGCACATTACGTATGGGCCGGCCATGGGCTGGCCCTCATCGATGATGACGCGTGTTCCCGGCGGCAGCGACACGCCGAGCGGCACCGTGACACGTAGAACCTTTTTCTCCTGTCCTTCCGGCGCAATCACCACCGCTCCGACGACCGGCTCGCCGGACTCCAGGCGGCCGCCTTTGCCGGTGAAGCAGACATGCTTGGGATTAGGCTCCGGGCTCGTCTGGCAGACCTTGGTCCATGGAGCGTACAGGAGCTGTGGCTGCTCGCGCTGCTCGGCTGGAGCAGGGCTCGGCGTCTCCTGGGCTTTGGGCTGGGCCTTGGGTTGCGCCTTGGGCTGCGCTTTGGGTGCGGGTTGTTGCGCCAGAGCATACGGAGTGGATGCGACCCCGGCGGCCCCCGTCATGGTCATCACAACGAGCAGCCGGTGGAGCAAAGGCGTTGCAAATAGTCCTCTGTGCGTCATTTAGCTGCCCATTGCGCGTTGCGAGAGCACCAAGGCGAAGCGCGATAATTCCAACATTCAAAACCAAAAGAGGCGCGCCCAAGGCGCGTCCTATCATCACAATCCTAACCTATGATCCCGAAGCGGAGTTGTCTGCGCCGCCGATACAGGCCCCTTCCACGGCGGGGGTCGATGACCGCCGACAATTTGCTCGTCAGTGTCCACTGATGGCGCCGATTCAGCGCACGGCCAAAGCCCCACGTGAGCAGCACCCGAGCTCCGCGAAACTCTGTTTCGATTGCATCGCTGCGGGAGTGCGAACGATCAGCGCGCTCCGCAGCAGGACCGGCCGCCCACGCGACCGGAGGCCACTTGGGCGCAAGAGCCTTGACAGCGAAGATATCAGTCTAACGTGAACGCGATCCGTTATCGCGTCGGAGCGGCCTGCTGGCCCTCGAGCTTCTTGCGAGCCTCCTCGGCTCGCTTCTGGAGCTCGTCCTGCAACTGCTTCTGCTGCTCCTCGAACTTCTTGGGATCAGTCGGCGGGCCGTCATAGGCCTTGGCGAAATCCGTGAGTGGAACCACCAGGCTGATGGGCTGTCCAGCGCCGTTGATGCCTTGGATGACGAGGCCCTGCCCTTTCTTCAGCTTGCCGATCAGTTCGCCGCTCGCTTCGTAATCGGCCATGCAGCCGTTGTTGAAGCAGATGACATAGGGGCCCGTCATGGGCTGACCGTTGTCGACAATCACACGGGTGCCGGGCTGGATCGACATTCCAAGCGGTAAGGTAACGCGGAGCACCTTTTTCGGCTCGTTTTCCGGCTCGATCAGTACGGCCGCCACTACCGGCATGCCCGATTCGACCCGTCCGTCCTTGCCGGTGAAACAGACCTGCTTGGCGTTCGCCTCCTGGCCCTTCAGGCAGAACTTGGTCCAGGGGGAAAAGATGAGCTGAGGCTGATCGCCGGCCTGTGCCTGCGGTTGCCCTTGCGGTGCCGGGGCCTCCGCCGGCTTCGGCGCGGGTGCAGCCTTGGGGGCCGCTTTCGGAGCTGCTTTGGGGGCGGCAGGTGCCGGAGCGGCGGGCGGCGCCTGAGCCAGGGCGCCAGAGCCGATCAATGCGGTGAGCATGGTCGTCGCCATGGCAATGGCGAACGCGCGTGCGGCCGGCCGGGCCGGCGCAGAAACCAACCGATGATCCATCTAAAGATCCTCTTGCTTACCGCTCTGCTAGCGCCCCGCGCCGGAACGGTTGCCCCATACTCCGAGGGTGGTGTCGGCACCAAATGCGGCAGGAGCGTGACGCCAGCGTCCGCCCGATCGCCCATTTCAGCCAATCAAGCCATAACCCCGCCGTGTTGTAATAGGAAATTGCGGCAATAAGCGGCCGCGGCCCGCCCTTCGCCCGCACGGTACACACGGCCCCAGCTTGGTCCTATCCTGTCGAAATAATTGTCCTGAATGCAAGGCGTCACGCCCCGCTGCGGCCGTGGCGACGCCTGTTTCCACTCAAGACCGTCTTCGCGAGCGCATCCGTCGCCTGGTGCAAAGCGGCTCCGCGGCGTGGCCGCTTCTGCTTTCGAGCCTGTTGTTTTGGAACGGCTGTAATCTCGCGGGCTCGGCGCAGGCGTCCGAAGCACGGCACGCGCTTGCGATGCACGGCGAACCAGCGCTGCCCGAGGACTTCTCCCGGCTGTCCTACGCTGATCCGGCGGCACCGAAGGGCGGGCGCCTGGTGCAGGGCGTACTCGGGACCTTCGACAGCCTCAATCCTTTCATCGTGAGAGGGATCGCTCCGCAATCGATCCGCGGCTACGTGGTCGAGAGCCTCATGGCCCGCGGCTACGACGAGCCATTTACTCTCTATGGCTTGCTGGCCCGCAAAGTCGAAACCGATGCTCAACGCAGCTATGTCACATTTCATCTCGACCCTGCGGCAAGATTCTCCGACGGCAAGCCGGTCACCGCAGACGACGTCCTGTTTTCCTGGCAACTGCTGCGTGACAAAGGGCGGCCGAATCATCGCACCTATTATGCCAAGGTCGCGAAAGCCGCCGTGGTGGGAGAGCGCGCGGTCCGGTTCGATCTCTCCGGCAGCAATGATCGCGAGCTGCCGCTCATTCTTGGACTGATGCCGGTTCTCGCCAAGCACGCGGTCAACCCCGAGACATTCGAAGAGACGTCGTTCCAGACGCCGCTTGGCAGCGGTCCCTATGTCGTCAGCCAGGTCGATCCGGGGAAGAGCGTAACCCTCAAGCGCGATCCAAACTATTGGGGGCGTGACCTTCCGATCAACCGCGGACTCTGGAACTTCGATGAGATCCGCTTCGATTATTACCGCGAGGCCAATTCGCATCTGGAGGCGTTCAAGCGCGGTCTCTACGACATACGCAATGAACAGGACCCCGGACGCTGGCAGGTGGCGTACGATTTCCCCGCGGCAAGAGACGGACACGTGATCAAGGAAGCGTTGCCGTCCGGGATGCCCAAGACCAGCACTTTTTTCGTGTTCAATACGCGGCGCCCGATCTTCTCCGACATTCGGGTGCGCGAGGCGATTTCTTTGCTGTTCGACTTCGAGTGGATCAACCACAACTACTTTTTCGACCTCTATCGGCGCACCGCGGGCTATTTCGATGGCTCGGAATTGTCATCTCGCGGCCGTCCGGCCGATGAACGAGAGCGGGTGCTGCTCGCACCTTTCTCCAGCTCAGTTCGCGCCGACGTGCTCGACGGCACCTGGTCGCCCCCGGTGAGCGACGGCTCCGGGCGCGATCGCGGCACGCTCAAGCGCGCGCTCGGCCTGTTGGCGGCCGCAGGCTACGAGCTGCGCGGGACCCAACTCGTCGAGCGGGCAAGCGGCCGGCCGTTCACATTCGAGATCATGGTGACGGCGCGGGACGAGGAGCGGCTCGCGCTGCTGTTCTCGCAAAGCTTGAAGCGAGCGGGAATTACGGCGCGCGTGCGGGTGGTCGACCCGGTTCAGTACGAAGGTCGGCGCCTGGCCTATGACTTCGACATGATCGAGAACCGCTGGGACCAATCGCTCTCGCCCGGCAACGAACAGGCGTTCTATTGGGGCTCCGAGGCCGCCGCGCAGCCCGGCACCCGCAATTATATGGGCATCAAAAGTCCCGCCGTCGACGCGATGATCGCCGCGCTGCTCAAGGCGGAAAGCCGCGAGGATTTCGTCGCCGCAGTGCGTGCCCTCGACCGGGTGCTGATCTCGGGCTTTTACGTCATTCCGCTGTTTCATCTTCCAGCCCAATGGGTCGCGCGTTGGGACACGATCGGGCGGCCTGCAACCACCTCGCTTTACGGCTATCTGCCCGAGACATGGTGGCATAAGCCCAAAGCCAACTGACCGTCCTCCGTTTTGTTGACGGGCCATTAACAGCCGTTGCGTAAGGTGGCAGGTCCGTCCCGCACAACCGGCTCGCGTCATGGCGCTCTTAGGTCCGATGGTGGTGATCGCCGAAAGTTCGGCGGCCGATTTGATCGACGTGCTTGCCAAGGCCGGCGCCTTTCCCACCGTCGAAACACGCTGGGTCGATGCCCCCGCCGCCATTGCCGAAGTCCAGCCGGTCGCTATCGCCATCGCCGACCCCGAGGGCAATCCGTCGCCGTTGCATGTGCACGCGGTGATGGAATGCATCGAGACGCGCGGCGGTCCGGTCACGCCGGTGATCGCGCTGGTGGAGCGCGACTACTCCCCCGCAATTCCGAATGCGCTGGCGATCGGGATGGACGACTCCACCGACCGCCTGATTGCCCGTCTGCACTCGGCGCTAAGAATCCGTACGTTGCATGCCACGGTGCTGCGGCGCGCACACAGCGCAGGCGCGAAGAATGGCATCCCGGCATTCATCCCGCCCGATCTGCTCGAGGATGCAACCGTGCTCTGCGTCGGACGTGGCGGCTTCTACCCCACGCTTGCGCGAGCCATCTGCCAGCAGGTCGGCCTGATCGGGGTGCTGAGCATCGACGCCGCCGCGCGCTATCTCAACGTTCGCGACGTGGAAGCTGTTGTCATCGGCGAGGGCCTGGGCCCACGCGTGGTTCAAGGTCTGCTGAACCTGCTCGCCGAGGATGCGCGGTTTCGCGATCTCCCGATCGGCGTGTTGGATAATGCTGCGGTCGATGACGAGCGGTTGCCCAATCTGGTGCGAGTCGCGTCCGATCCTGCGCGCCTGGTCGAGCGAATCCTCCCATTCGTGCGCCTGCAGGCGTTCGAAAGTCAGCTCAAGCGGGTCCTCAAATCCCTCGAGACCGAGGGCGTCGTCGATCCCGATACCGGCCTGCTCGTGGCTGCGGCCTTCTGGCGCGATCTCGAGCGCGCCGTGCAAGGAGTCGAGCAGCCTGCCAAAGCGCTTTCGGTTGCGCGTTTCAATTTCGAGGGCGCCACCGACCACCGGGCCCACCTCGATGCCGCGCGGCTGTTCAGCCGCCTCTTGCGCAACGCCGATTTCGCTTGTCGTGAACAGGACGGATCCATCCTGACCGTCTTCACAGGAACTGACCTGCGCAGGGCTCATGTGATTGCGCGCCGGATTGCAAGCGTGCTCATGCGGACAATGGTTTCGTCCGGCTGCGAGCGCAATACCATCAGGCCGACGATCACCCTCGCCGCTCTCAAGCCCACCGACAATCTGAGCACATTGGTAGCGCGGATAGGCGCCAGTTCTCAGGTTGCCGCCGAGTAACCGCGGGCCTAGTCTGGGGGGTGCGCGAGAGGACCCCTGGCATGACTTCAGCCCTGCCGATCGACATGGTTTCCGACGTCGTTTGCCCCTGGTGCTTCATCGGCAAGCGCCGGTTGGAAAAGGCGATCGCGCTCGTACCGGACATCCTGGTCGTGGTGCGTTTTCGCCCGTATTTCCTCAACCCGTGGGTGCCGCGCGGCGGGATGAGCCGCGAGGAGTATCTCACCACCAAGTTTGGGTCGCCCGAGCGCTATCGGGCGATCGCGCAGCGGGTCGCGCAAGCGGCCGCAGCCGAAGGGCTGACTTATGCGCTCGACGGCATCAAGCGCCAGCCCAACACGCTCGATTGCCATCGCCTAATTCTCTGGGCCGACGAGACCGGCAATGCGGCGCGTATGAAGCAGCGGCTGATGGACCTCTACTTCACCGAGGGCGGCGATCTGACCGACCGCGAGGTGCTTGTGCAGGCGGCGGTCGATTGCGGGCTCGATGCCGCGATCATGCGCCGGCGTCTTGCAGCCGACGACGACGAAGAGCGCGTGGAGCAGGATGCCAACTCCGCCAAGGAGGCTGGCATCGACGGCGTGCCCTGCTTCATCCTGGGCGGCCGGATGGCGGTACAGGGTGCACAGGCGCCCGAATATCTCGCGCAGGCGATCGCCCGCGCGGCGGACGAGTACGTCAAAGGCGAGGCCGCGGAATAGCGGCACGAGCGCTGACGAGCTTCGCGCCCCCTGCCCTTCGCCGCAAACCACATATAGGTCAGAGTAACTGCCCGCGGGCGAAACGCAACGCGAGCACGAGAATGGCGCTTGCGGCAATCCATGAGCCCAAGATGCGCCCTCCGATGCGGGCCCATATCCACTCGCGCACGCCGATGAGATAGCTCGTGCCGGCAGAGATGACGGCGAGGGTGAGACTGGCCCCAAGCCCGGTACCGATCAACATTGCGGTCGCTACAGTGAGGGATATCGCCTCCGGCGGTGAGTCCAATCCGAGCGCGACGCCCACTGCCGCGGCGAGTGGTGCGCAAGCGAGCGCCGACAACGGATGGGCAAGCGCGGCCAAGGCTCCGCTCGCGAATGCCGTGGCAAGCAGGGCGTCGGCGGCGGGTGTCTGTCCGACGCCGAACGCGATCGCCGTCAGACCCGCGGCAAGTCCAATGACGAA
>DASSJW010000864.1:0-4092 GCA_035690995.1 Xanthobacteraceae bacterium | reverse complement strand
GTATCGACGGCAATGCCGCGCGGCTTGAGCGCGTCCTGCGTCAGATCGAGGGGGAAGCCATAGGTGTCGTAGAGCGTGAACGCGGTCTCTCCCTTGAGCCGGTCGCCGCGCGCGAGGCTGCGGCTCTCGTCGTCGAGGATGGCAAGGCCGCGTTCGAGGGTCTTGCGGAACCGTCTTTCCTCGAGCTTGAGCGTCTCCGCGATCAGCGTCTCGGCGCGGGTGAGCTCCGGATAGGCCTGGCCCATTTCGCGCACCAAGGTGGGCACCAGCCGCCACATCAATGGATCACGCGCACCGAGGATCTGCGCGTGCCGCATGGCTCGGCGCATGATGCGTCGAAGCACGTAACCGCGTCCCTCGTTCGAAGGCAGCACGCCGTCGGCGATCAGGAACGCCGACGCGCGCAGATGGTCGGCGATGACGCGATGGGACACGCTGCGCGGACCGTCTGCCTCCACGCCGGTGAGGTCGGCGACATGCAGAATGATCGCGCCGAACAGATCGATCTTGTAGTTGTCGTGCGTACCTTGCAGGACGGCCGCGATGCGCTCCAAGCCCATGCCGGTATCGATCGACGGCCGCGGCAGGTCGAGGCGTTTGCCGCCCGCGATCTGCTCATACTGCATGAACACCAAATTCCAGATCTCGATGAAACGATCGCCGTCGGCATCGGGCGAGCCGGGCGGGCCGCCGGGAATGTGCGGCCCATGGTCGTAGAAGATTTCCGAGCATGGGCCGCATGGTCCGAGGTCGCCCATCTGCCAGAAATTATCGGTCCCCGCGATGCGGACGATCTTGCTCTCGGGCAGACCCGAAATCTTCTTCCACAGCTCGAACGCCTGATCGTCATCGATGAAAACGGTCACCATCAGGCGGTCGACCGGCAGATCGAACTCCTTGGTCACCAGATTCCAGGCAAGCTCGATGGCGCGGTCCTTGAAATAATCGCCGAAGGAGAAGTTGCCCAGCATCTCGAAGAAGGTGTGGTGGCGCGCGGTATAGCCGACATTGTCGAGATCGTTGTGCTTGCCGCCGGCGCGCACGCATTTTTGCGCGGTGGTCGCGCGCGAATAAGGACGCTTCTCGAGGCCGGTGAAGACGTTCTTGAACTGCACCATGCCGGCATTGGTGAACATGAGGGTCGGATCGTTGCGCGGCACGAGCGGCGACGACGGCACGATCTCGTGACCGTTCCGGGCGAAATAGTCGAGGAAGCTCGATCTGATCTCGTTGACGCCGCTCATGTCCTGAATATCCGTCGGATGGCTTGCTCAAGCTCGCTCGTTGGTTGCGCGTACTTCCCCATGAGCCGCATCGCTCGATGTCCGGCGCGCTGCATTGGCCGTGCTTTTAGCGACGCCCCTACCCCCTGTCCAGGAAAGCGGGCGCGTCACCCCGCGCGCAATCGTCCTGCCGCCCATGCCCGCCTTCGCTTGCCCACGGGGGCCGCCGGAGCGCGCTGCTTGGCAGGTGCGCCGCTTGGCAGGTGCGCCGCAGGCGGCAGCTTGCTCGCGGCATGGCTCCCGTGCTGACGGCAAAACGCCCTTACCGATGCGGCGCTGATCGATTATATAGGCGGCGTGCCCCACCCGCGCACTGCGCCGCGTCCGCGGCGACCGCGCCAATCTCCGGACCGCCGATGAATGCCACGCCGCGACAGCCGGCTTCGCGCCTGGAACAGCTGCTGCGCTCGCGCCAATTCGTCATCACCGCCGAGCTCGCGCCGCCGGTCTCCTGCGACG
The DNA here is from genome assembly GCA_035690995.1 of Xanthobacteraceae bacterium. Lineage (GTDB taxonomy): Bacteria > Pseudomonadota > Alphaproteobacteria > Rhizobiales > Xanthobacteraceae > VAZQ01. The sequence continues at coordinate 2,350 of DASSJW010000864.1, read as the reverse complement.
CCGAGGACCTCCTGCGCAAGGCGCGGCCGCTGCGCGGGCTGGCGGATGCCGTCAACGTCACCGACGGCGCCAGCGCCCGCGCGACGCTCTCGGCGCCGATCGCCGCGGCCCTGCTCGCCCGCGAGGGCATCGAACCCGTCCTTCAGCTCACCTGCCGGGACCGCAACCGTATCGCGCTGCAGGCCGACCTGATGGGTGCGGCCGCGTGCGGGGTGCACAACCTGCTGTGCCTGACCGGCGACGATCCCAAGGCCGGCGATCAGCCCGACACCAAGGCGGTGTTCGATGTCGACTCGACCACGCTGACGGTCACGGCTCGCGACCTGCGGGACAAGGGTGAGCTTCCCTCCGGACGCAAGGTCGCCGGCACCGCGCATTTCTTTCTCGGCGCCGCCGACGCGCCGATCGACCCGCCGCCGGACTGGCGGCCCGACAAGCTCGCGGCCAAGATCGCAGCCGGCGCCGAATTCGCGCAGACGCAGTTTTGCATGGATACCGGGATCGTGCGCCGTTATGCCGACCGCCTTGCCCAGCACGAAGCGACGCGGGACCTGTTCCTGCTGGTCGGGATCGCACCGCTGCGCTCGGCGAAATCGGCGCGCTGGATGCAGAAGCACCTCTACGGCACCATCATCCCCGAGGCCTATATCGAGCGGCTGGAACGGGCCGCCGATCCCACCGCCGAGGGTCAACGCATTGCCACCGAGTTGATCGAAGAGCTTGCAGCCATTCCCGGCATCGCCGGCGTCCACATCATGGCGCCGGCTAACGAGGCCGCGGTTCCCGCCGTCATCGGCGAGGCGCGCAAGCGGCTGCCGCAGCGCAAGACCGCCTAGAGCGGGATGACTTTTCTTCGAATCGTCATCCCGCTCTGGCCTTTTGTTGGAGCATGATCTTTTCCGAAAACCGGTATCCACTTTTCGGGATCATGCTCCTCGTCAACTGGCGCGGTTTATCCCCCGTCACCCGCGGGGTTACAGGGCGCCCGCGGGTCCACCTTCTTCGCAATACGCAGATACGTTGTTTGCAAAGCGATGGATTGCCGGAGGCAAATCCGGCAATGACGGTCGGGGGAGCTCGGCAGAAAGCTCGGGACGGCGTTATTCCGCGGCGTCCTCGTCCTCGCTCTCTTCGCCAGCGAGGATCTTTTCAGCGATCAGGCCGGAGTTCTGCCGGATCGCCGTCTCGATCTTGGCGGAGATGTCGGGATTGTCCTTGAGAAACGCCTTGGCGTTCTCGCGGCCCTGGCCGATGCGCTGGCTGTCGTAGGAGAACCACGAACCGGACTTTTCCACCACCCCGGCTTTGACCCCGAGGTCGATGAGCTCGCCGCACTTCGACACGCCTTCGCCATACATGATGTCGAACTCTACTTGCTTGAACGGCGGCGCGAGCTTGTTCTTGACCACCTTGACGCGGGTCTGGTTACCGACCACCTCGTCGCGCTCCTTGATCGCGCCGATCCGGCGGATGTCGAGACGCACCGAGGCGTAGAATTTGAGCGCATGACCGCCGGTGGTGGTCTCCGGCGAGCCATACATCACGCCGATCTTCATGCGGATCTGGTTGATGAAGATCACCATGGTATTGGAGCGATTGATCGAGGCGGTCAGCTTGCGCAACGCCTGGCTCATCAACCGCGCCTGCAAGCCAGGCTGGCTGTCGCCCATCTCGCCGTCGAGCTCGGCACGCGGCACCAGCGCCGCCACCGAATCGATGACGAGCACGTCGACCGCACCCGACCGCACCAGCGTGTCGGCGATCTCGAGCGCCTGCTCACCGGCGTCGGGCTGGGAAATCAGCAGGTCGTCGACGTTGACGCCGAGCTTGCGCGCATAGATCGGATCGAGTGCGTGTTCGGCGTCGATGAAGGCACAGATGCCGCCCTTCTTCTGCGCCTCGGCCAGGCAGTGCAGCGCCAGCGTGGTCTTCCCAGAGGATTCCGGCCCATAGATTTCGACCACCCGGCCGCGCGGCAGGCCGCCGACGCCGAGCGCAATGTCGAGACCGAGCGAGCCCGTTGACACCACGTCGATGTCCATCGACTTGCTGTTCTTGCCGAGCCGCATGATCGAGCCCTTGCCGAAATTGCGCTCGATCTGGGACAGCGCGGCATCCAGGGCCTTCGACTTATCCATGGAGGAACCTTCGACGAGACGTAGCGCAGCGCTGCTCATGTGCTCCCACTCCTTATGACCGGGATTCGACGGACCGACAACGAACGGTCCGACCGTGAGTCAGCACTGTACATGGTTTGTTCTCAGTTCGCAATATGTTCTCGTCGGGAAATTTTGGGTAAGGCCCTCCAATTGAGGCGGCCTACCATTTGGGAGCGGCGGATTGGATGGCC
>DASSJW010000863.1:0-5215 GCA_035690995.1 Xanthobacteraceae bacterium | reverse complement strand
GGTTGCGCGGTCTCTCCGGGCCGGCGTCAGCCGCCGGCGAGCTTGGCGAAGCGCTCGAGATAACGCCGCTCGGCGATGTCCGCCGGCCAGGGCGTGAGATAATCGCGCTCGATCGCGGCGGAGAATTTGGGCGGCGCCCCGAAGAACCGGCGCGCCTCGCCGGCGGAAAATCCGGCAAACCGCGTCGCCTCGAGATAGGCGGCGGAACGGTCTGCGGCCTTGGTCAGGGCGATCAGTTCCGCTGGCAGGACCGCCGGCAGGCCGAAGCGCAGATGGATGGCGGCGAGGAGACGTGCCTCGACCGCCTTGTAGGCGTCGCCGATCACCGCCTTGAACGGCGAGATCATGTCGCCGATCACGTATTCGGGCGCGTCGTGGAGAAGGACGCCCAGCCGGCTGGGGCGGTCGAGGCGCGCGCGCTGGCGCGCGATGATCTCGACCAAGAGCGAATGCTGGGCGACGGAGAAGATGTGCGCGCCTTCGGTCTGCCCGTTCCACCGCGCCACGCGCGCAAGCCCGTGGGCGATGTCCTCGATCTCGACGTCGAGCGGGGAGGGATCGAGCAGGTCGAGCCGCCGCCCGGACAGCATGCGCTGCCACGCGCGGAACGGCTCGGACCGGGGGAGCGATTTCGGCTGCGCCGGCATCAACGGCCCGCGAGCTTCGCCAACGCCGCGTGCCGGTGGCACGTCACCACATGGTCATTGACCATGCCGGTGGCCTGCATGAAAGCGTAGACGATGGTCGGTCCGACGAACTTGAAACCGCGGCCGGCGAGCTCCTTGGAGATTTTGCGCGACAGCTCGGTCTCCGCCGGCACCTGCGACGTGGAACGGAACCGATTGACCTTCGGCTTGCCATCCATGAAGTCCCAAAGGAGTCGCGAGAAGCCCGGGCCTTTCTCCATGATGTCGAGATAGGCGCGGGCCGAGAGCACCGTGCCTTCGATCTTCATGCGATTGCGCACGATGCCGGCATCCTGCATCAGTCGCTCGACTTTCTTCGGCGTGTAGCGCGCGATCTTCTCCGGCGCGAAACCGTCGAAGGCGCGCCGGAAGTTGTCGCGCTTGCGCAGGATGGTGATCCAGGACAGCCCGGCCTGGAAGCCGTCGAGTATGAGCTTCTCATAGAGCGCGCGGTCGTCGTATTCCGGCACGCCCCATTCCTGGTCGTGATAGGCGACGTAGAGCGGGTCCTGCTTCGGCCACGCGCAGCGCTTGAGACCGTCGGGATGGAGCAGGGGAGGAGTCATTGCGCAGCCTTTGCCTCGCCGGGCCAAGCGAATTGCGCCCAGGCCGGTTTGACCAGCCGCATCTCGATGCCGCCGGCCGTGAGGGGGTGGCCGGCCGCGAGCGCGTCGGCGGCGCGATCGAGCCGCAGCATGGCAAGGCCGCGGCCTTGCGCCGAGGAGCCGAGGGTGCCGACGGCCTTCTCGCCGGCACTCACCGGCGTGCCGGCCTCGGGAGCAAAGCCGTCGAAGCTCACGGGCACCACCCGCGTGCGCGCCGTGCCGCGGTGTTCGATGCGCGAGACCACCTCCTGGCCGACGAAGCAGCCCTTGTCGAAGTCGACGCCGCCGAGCTGGTCCATGTCGGTCTCGTGCGGAAAGGCATCGCCATAGATGAAGTCGAGGCCGCCGCGCGGCACGCCGAGCGCGATCCGATGCGCCTCGTAGGCGGAAGGGTCGAGCAGCTCCGCGCCGAGGTCGGCCGCGGCCTTATCGGCGAGGTGCGGCGGGAGCATGCAGCGCAGCCCCAGCGCAGGCAGGCGCGGGTCGGGATAGCATAGGCCATATTCGGTCGCGGCTCCGCCGTCCCAGATCGCTAGCACGCCGAGGATTTCCGACAAATCCTCGATCATCACTTGGGCGCGGAGCTTGTAGAAATTGAGCCGCTGCACCAGCGCGGGCGCGAGCGCGCGGGGGCAGTCGAGAAAGAAACCGCCACGGTCGGCGGGCGGCGCCTCGGCCAGAAGGAAATCGACGATGATCTTGCCCTGCGGCGTCAGCAGCGCGCCAAAGCCGGACCGCGCCGGCGTCACCTTGGCGATGTCGCTGGTGACCAGGCCGTTGAGGAACTTGCGCGCGTCGTCGCCGGCGACCTTGACGACGCCGCGGTCGGGAAGCAGCGCTGCTTTCATGATCGATGCTGATCGGTACTTGCCAGATGTCGCGGCTAAACGTAAGGCGCTCGTAGACCTGTCACAAGAGCGGCCGATTGGAAATGACCCAAAGCGTTGACCTCGTCCTCACCGGCGCCACTGTCGTCAATCACGACGGCGAGGGCGTGCGCGACCTTGCCATCGCCGGCGGGCGTATTGCCGCGATCGGGAACCTGTCGGCGGCCCAGGCCGGGAAGGTGATCGACTGCCGGGGATTGCATGTGCTGCCGGGGGTGATCGATACCCAGGTGCATTTTCGCGAGCCCGGTGCGACCCACAAGGAGGATCTCGCATCCGGCTCCCTGGGCGCGGCCATGGGTGGCGTTACCGCGGTGTTCGAAATGCCCAACACGAATCCGGCCACCACCAGCGCGCAAGCGCTCGCCGACAAGGTCGCGCGCGCGAACCATCGCATGCATTGCGATTTCGCCTTCTTCATCGGCGGCACGCGCGAGAACACGCGTGAGCTTCCAGCGCTCGAGCGCCTGCCCGGATGCGCGGGGGTGAAGGTGTTCATGGGCTCCTCCACCGGCTCGCTCCTGGTGGAGGACGACGACAGCGTGCGCAACATCCTGAAGGTGATCAGCCGGCGCGCCTCGTTTCATTCCGAGGACGAGTACCGCCTCAACGAGCGCAAGCACCTGCGTATCGACGGCGATCCGCGTTCGCATCCGGTCTGGCGCGACGAGCTTGCCGCGCTCCAGTGCACGCAACGGCTCGTCAGGCTGGCGCGCGAGACCGGCAAGCGCGTGCATGTCCTGCACATCACGACCGCGCAGGAGATGGAGTTTCTCAAGGACCACAAGGACGTCGCCTCGGTCGAGGCGACGCCGCATCATCTCACGCTCGAGGCACCCGACTGCTACGAGCGCCTCGGGGCGCTGGCGCAAATGAATCCGCCGGTGCGCGCGGGCCACCGTGCCGGCATCTGGTGGGGCATCGGCCAGGGCATCGTCGATGTGCTCGGCTCCGACCATGCGCCCCATACCCGCGAGGAAAAAGCCAAATCCTATCCCGCGACGCCGTCCGGCATGACCGGAGTGCAGACGCTCGTTCCGATCATGCTCGATCACGTCAATGCCGGGCGGTTGTCGCTGCTGCGGTTCATGGACCTCACCAGCGCCGGGCCGGCGCGGCTGTTCGGCATCGCGCGCAAGGGACGCATCGCCGTGGGCTACGATGCCGATCTCACCGTGGTCGACCTCAAGCGCAGCGAGACCATTACCGACGGCTGGATCAAGTCGCGTGCGGGCTGGACGCCCTATGACGGTGTGACCGTCACCGGCTGGCCGGTCGGCACCTTCGTGCGCGGACAGCAAGTGATGTGGCAGGGCGAGCTGCTGGCACCGGCGCGCGGCGAAGCGGTGCAATTCCTGGAGACGCTGGCGGAGCGGTGATGCGTGATCCGAGGATGGCTTGAGTCGCGACGGGCTTTTACGCGTCAGTCGCCGGCGACGAAGAATTGCCAGGTGCCGTCAGGCCCGATCCCGAGGCGATAGAAGGCGTATACGCCGAACGCCAGCATGTCCTTGTAGTCCGCGCCGGTGACGATCCGGAACAGCTCGACCTTCTGTGGCGGCGTCAGCGCCGCCAGCGACATGCGCACGAAATACGGCCAGACATACATTTCGTGCGGGGTGCCTTCATCTACGTGTACGAAGCCGGTCTCGAGGATCGTGGTCAAGATCGACAGCGCCTCGATGCCGTCGGAGTCGGGATAGGTCGCCTTCCAGAACGCGATCGGATCTTTCTCCTCGGTGAAGGAGAAGATCGGCATCGTTTCATTCATCAGCGTGGCGAGCTGCTGCAGGTCGCCGCTGCGTGCCGCCGCCAGAATGCGCTCGCGCGTGCGCGCGACCGGCGCGGGCAACCGCGACAGATCGGTGATGACCTCGGGGATGGGGGCCGACGGCGAGAGGGGGACCATGTGGCCCGTAGGCTTCTCGTTCGCGGCGGCGGTGTGCTGCACCGGCAGCGCCGGCGCAGCTGATGGCTTGAGCGGCCCGCCCTCAATACTGCCTTGCGCAAGCAGGCCGCCGCTCGCGCAGAGCGTCAGGATGAACAAGAGAAAGCCAATGCGCAGCTGCATGGATCGGCGACCGGGTCAGGATGCCGACATCCTACCAGAACAGGCGAATCGAAGGCGAGCGAACGCGGTCACGGATTGCGATGGGCGATGCGACGAAATCGTATCGGGTTCGCGGCGCCCGGTGCGATCGAGCCGACCGCGGGTCGCAGCGCGGCGACGGCGCGCTACTGCTTGGCGGTGGCGAGGGAGAATTCGCCGTTGCGGATGCGCACCGCCAGGCCCTCGGCAAAATGCGCCGCTGCCTCCTCGCCATAGGTCGACACGAATTCGGCAAAGGCGGCAAACAGACACGCCTGCGCCAGACAGTCTCCGTCGATGCCGTCGATGCGGGCCTCGACCCAGGCCTCGTGCAGGTAGCCCAGCGCCGCCCGCTTCTGTTCATGATCCGGAGCGTGCCCCGGAGCCTCGCTCGCGTGTGTCGTCATGGCCCAGGTCGATCTGCGGCCGCGTTGCTGCGGCCATTGCGATAACGGCACGTTAGCATGCAGCATCGGCGCGCCTAGAGCGCACCTTGAGGAACGGTTAATGCGCACCACGATCGTGCGCACGATGCGGTCTCGCGGTCGCCGAACGCATTCGCCGGTGGCGCCGGGGCCCGATCTTTGCAGTGCTTGCGCCCGTGGGATTGCCCGGGCGCCGCCTGCGCTCACTTCCGGCGGGCTTGCAGCGCCGGCTCACATGGTGGTGCTCAGGCACCCCGGCGGGCGCCCGGCGGTCAAGATTTTTCCTTATTTATCAATACACTAAAGTTTAATCTATCGGGGACCATTCTCGCTTTCGGCTGAACCTCGGCGGACCGATTCCGCGTGATGGCCCTAGGGGATGGGCCACGATCCGAGTTTCAAGGCGGCGGGATGCTCCGCCAAGGCGTGGCGGTGGGTGCAGGGGGCATTTCTCACATGGCGGCAGCCCGAGCCCTTGCGGTGAGCGGCGGAAAATCCGCTGCGTTGCAGCGGCCCGCGTCGT
>DASSJW010000862.1:0-7959 GCA_035690995.1 Xanthobacteraceae bacterium | reverse complement strand
CAGCTCACCGATTTCGGCGCCTTGGACCGCAGAGAGCTGGTGGCGCAGAAGGTCTCGGTCGTGCTGGCGGAAACCCCGACCGTGGTCGCCGGCCACGCCTTCACGACCGGCAAGATCAAGCGAGCGAGCATCGAAAAGGTTTTGCCCAATACGCTGGTGGAATTCGCCATGAAGGATGGCCTCGGCTGCGACGCCGGGCATTACACCTCGGCGGAGCTGCTGGGAAAAACCGTGCCGGACGAGCACATCCACGAGCACGCGACCTGCTTCAACGTAAAGGATCGAGGGCTGGTCGTGATCAGCTCCTGCGGGCATGTCGGCATCGTCAATTCGGTCCGGCAGGCGCAGGAGGTGTCGGGCGTGCAGAAGGTCCACGCCATCGTGGGCGGTTTCCACCTCGGTCCCGCACCGGCGGATTACCTCAACCAGGTCGTCGCCGAGATCAAGAAGCTCGAGCCCGACGTGGTGATCCCCATGCACTGCAGCGGCAACAATTTCATCTCGGCGATGCGGCAGCAGATGCCAGACCGGCTCCTGGTCTCGACCACGGGCAGCCGCGTGACCTTCGGGGCGTGAGCGGTTGCGCGCGCGGGGCGCCGTGCGACCATCGCTGATCTTGGGCATCGCGCTGGGAGTTGTCCTGGCGACGCAGGCACCGTCGCTGCTCGCGCAAGAGGCGCGCGAGCGCACGGCCGGCGAACTGATGGACGCGGTGATGTGGGGCAAGGAGCCGATCGGCGGTCCGTTCGAGCTGATCGATCACACCGGCAAGCCCCGCACCGATGCCGACTTCCGCGACAAGCTCATGCTGGTCTATTTCGGCTTTACCTTCTGCCCCGATGTGTGCCCGACCGATCTGCTGGCGATGGGCCTCGCGGTCGATCGACTGGGCCCTGCGGGCGAAGCGCTGCAGCCGCTGTTCATCAGCGTCGATCCCGAGCGCGACACGCCCGACCAGCTCGCGAAATATGTTGCATTTTTTCACCCGCGATTGATCGGCCTGACCGGCAGCACTGCGCAGATCCGCAAAGCCGCCAGCGCTTATCGCGCCTACTTCGCCAAGGTCGCGATATCCGGCGGCAACGAATACACCGTCGACCATTCGAGCTTCATCTATTTGATGGACCGCGGCGGCAAGTATCTCGGTTTCTTTCCGCCAGGCACTTCGGCCGAGCAGATGGCGCAGGTCATCCGGCCGCACCTGTCGGCGCCCGAACCCCGCTGATCGCGGGACCCGCGAGCGGTCACCACTCGCGTGCTTCGGCGCGTAGCGCCGCGACGCTCTCGAGCTCACCGACCAGCTTCTGGTAGGCGACGGCATCGAGCGCCAGCACCGGCGGCCGCGGCTCACCGCAGTCGCGGCCCATGGCGCGCATCGCGGCCTTGAGGCTTGCGACCCCGCCCGGCTTGAGCGCCTGCCGCAGCGCCGCCATCTGCTCCTGGCTCTTGCGTGCCTCGAACAGCTTCTGGTCGCGGCAGAGATCGTAAAGCTCGCGCACCAGCCGAGGCGCAACGCCGGCGAGCGGCGCGAGCATGCCAGTAGCCCCGATCGCCGCGGCCGAGACCATCAGCTCGGTCCCCGCCAACAGCTGGAAGCCGGGCCGCAGCCGCGGGGCATCGGTCATCAGCTCGATCATGAACTGCCAGTCCAGGCTCAGGTCGATCACGCCGGCAAAGTTGGGCAGCTTGGCGATGAGCTTGAGACAGAGCTCCGCATTCACCTTGGCGCCCTGCATCTCCTCGGGCGCGTTGTAGAGGAAGAACGGGATGTTCACCGCCGCGCCGATGCGCACGAAATGCTCGAGCACCATCGCGGCCGGCGGCGTCCAATAATACGGCGTGGTGGCGATGATGGCGGTGGCCCCGCGTTCCTCGGCGTGGCGGGCGAGCGCCACGGCGATGGCGGTGCCGGTCTCGCTGACATGGGCGATGACCGGCTTGCGCCCGTTCACCTGCTTGATCGCAAATTCAACGAGCGCGCGACGCTCCCCGTCGGCGAGGCTCACCGACTCGCCCGCATGCATCGGCAGCGCCAGGGCGTCGGCGCCGCCGGCGAGATGAAAGTCGATGAGCTTTGCGTAGCGATCGAAGTCAATGCCGCGCTCGCGCGTGAACGGGGTCACCGGCGTGTGCACGAGGCCTGGCTGATACATGGGCATGGGTTGGACTCGCCTGATCACCAGCCGTGCGGCTCGCTCTCGAGAATGCCGAGGCGTTCAAGCTCGCTGCGGATGTAGGCCTGGCGCTCGGGGGTGGCGGTCGGCAATGGCGCCCGCGTCGGGCCGACCGGGCGGCCCATCATCACCATGCCGCCCTTGAGCGAGGAGGGGTACTGATCGCGGAACAGCAGCCAGAGCCAGGAGATCTTGTATTGCAGCTCCCGCGCCAGCCGCCAGTCGCCGTTCATGCAGGCATCGAACAGCCGCGAGCAGAGGTTCGGACAGATCGAACCCGCGGCCGAATAGGAGCCGACACCGCCGAGCGGCACGGAGGGCAGCAGGTATTCGACCCCCGTGAGCATGGCAAAGTCGGGCCGCATCGCCAGCGCCGCGCGCGAGATCTCCAGGAATTTTTCGCTGTTGAAGCTCGCTTCTTTCACGCCGACGAAGTTCGGCAACTGCTCGATCAGACGCGAGATCAAATCGCCGGTGATCTCCACGCCGGCGAGGTAGCTCGGGGAATTGTAAGACAGAACCGGCAGATCGATCGAACGGCAGAGCCGCACGAAATAGGCATGGATCGCTTCGATCGACGGCGTCCAGAAATATGGCGTGATGGCAAGGATGCCGTCGGCGCCGATCTCCTGCGCGTGCCGCGCCAGCTCCATCGTGTCTTCGACAGCAAGCGCACTTACGTGCACGGTCACCGGTATGCGCCCATTGACGACGCGCACGGCGGCCTCGGCGAACAACTTGCGCTCCGCGATGGTGAGGTTGAGCGACTCGCCTTTGTGATGCGGCCAGGAAATGGCGGTCGCGCCGGTGCGCACATGGAAGTCCAGCAGCCGTTCGAACGTCGGCAGGTCCAGGCTGCAGTCCTCCTTGAACGGCGTCACCGGGCTTTGCATGACGCCTCTGAACTTCGTGGGCATCTGTTTTCCGTTCCGGATCGTGGCGGAGAGACGGGCGCGGGCGCACAAATTGCCGGCTTCGGGCGGCCAGGGCAAGCATGCGCGCCTGCTTGCGGCCGGCGCGGGCAAGGCGCAGTCTGAGCGCGGAACAAACAACAAGTGCCGGGCCGAACCCCGGCTCCGCCAAGGGAGGGCTACGATGCCGGATGGCGTCCGATCGCGCCGCGCGTTTTCGCTTGCCGTGGTTGCTGCGATGGCCGTCGCAGCAGTGGCGGCCCGCGCCCAGGTCAGTGCGCCGACCAATTCCGCGCCCAATCCGTATCATGCGGTCGAGAACTGGGGGAAACTGCCGGAGGGACGCGCCTGGGGTTCGACCAGCGGCGTGGATATCGATCCCGACGGCAGCAGTGTGTGGGTGGCTGAGCGCTGCGGAGCATTCGCTCCTCCCTCGCTCATGAAGCCGGGCACTCCGTTCGCGTGCGATGGATCGAATTTGCCTCCGATCCTCAAATTCGATGCATCGGGCAAGCTGGTGAAGGCCTTCGGCGAAGGACTGCTGCTGTTCCCCCACGGCCTGCATGTCGACCGCGAGGGAAATGTCTGGGTTACCGACGGCCTCGGCAAGGATGGCAAGGGCCACCAGGTGTTCAAGTTCAGTCCGGACGGGCGGGTGCTGATGAAGCTCGGCAAGGCCGGTGTCGCCGGCAACGGTCCGGACGAATTCAATGCACCGTCCGCGGTCGTGGTCGCCCCGAACGGCGACATCTTTGTCGCCGATGGACACGGCGGCAACACCAATGCGCGGATCGTGAAATTCTCCAAGGACGGAAAATTCATCAAGGCCTGGGGCAAGAAAGGCTCGGCCCAGGGTGAACTCGATATTCCTCATGCGCTGGCGATGGATTCGCGGGGACGCCTTTTCGTCGGCGATCGCCAGAATAACCGCATCCAGATTTTCGATCAGGATGGAAACTATATCGACCAATGGTTCCAGTTCAGCCGCCCGAGCGGTGTCTTCATCGACAAGAACGACATGATCTACGTCGCCGATTCCGAATCGGAGTCGGTATCCAAGAACCATGACGGTTGGAGACGCGGTATCAGAGTCGGGAGACTCCGCGATGGCGTCGTGACCGCGTTCATTCCCGATCCAGTCGAGAGGACGACCGGCACCAGCGCAGCCGAGGGCGTGGCGGCGGATGCGAAGGGCAACATTTACGGCGCCGAGGTTGGGCCAAAACGGCTGATGAAATACATCAAGAACTAGCCCGAACATCCGCGCGTTGACGTCTGGAATTGCTGCGTTATTTGCGCGCGTCGCGAGGCCGGACCGTCCTGGTTCCAGCCCAGGGCCGGTCGCATGTCGGTGCGGCCCGCTTCCACGCGTTTCATCGCGCCTCTTCGTCGGCACGCCCCTGAAAGTTCCCGCGCGGATGTCGAGTTCCAGCACACGTTGTCGTGCGAAGGCCCGAGTTCCGCCTCAGTTAGGTTCATCATTGAGGCGGGGTTAGCCGGGGACTACATCAGCGCATATTGCGGGAGAGAACGCAGCATTAGAGCGCAGTTGGCGGATGCGGGGGGCATACCGTGACTCGTGTTGCAGGGGCAAAGTTGTTGTCGGCGCTGGACCCGCGCGGCCTGGCAATCTACGCGCTCGACCTGGTGGTCGTCGGCATCACCTATTTCGGCTTGGCGAATGTCAGCCTGACGGTCGCGTCGATTCATTCGAGTGCGATCCCGCTCTGGGCGCCCGCCGGTCTCGGCTTCGCGGCGGTCCTCTTGCGCGGTATTCGCGTGTGGCCGGCGATTTTCGCGGCAGCCTATGCGGCAGGCGTGCCGACTGACCTGGTCGGTGCGAGCGCCGCCGATTCGATCATGATGTCCTTGGCGGTGGCGACGGGAGCCACGCTGGCGCCGGTCGTCGGCGGGTATCTGATCGATATCTGGGCGCACGGCCGCAAGACTTTCGACACGCCGACGGGCGTCACGAGATTCGCCCTCATCGTCCTCGGCGCGACGATGATCGGCGCGACGGCCGGAGTCGGCGGCTTGGTCTTTGGCGGACACCTCGAATCGGCTGACGTCATTGCGTCGTGGAGCACGTGGTGGCTGCGCGACGCAGCCGGCGTACTCGTCGTTGCGCCGGTCATCGTGCTCTGGGCGCTCGGCGATTTCCGGCCTTTCAGTCTGCGCAAGATCGGGGCCTCCGCTTCCGTATTTGTCGTGGCCGGCGTCGTGGGCGCGCTCGCCTTCAGTCCGCTGATCGAGCAGAGCGTCCCGCGGAGCGCGCTCGCCTTCCTCGCGATCCTGCCGTTGGTGTGGGCGGCCCTGCGGTGCGGGCCGCGCGACACCGCGACGACGGCGCTCATTCTTGCCAGCTTCGCCGCCTGGGGCATCCTGGCGGGCAGCGGTCCCTTCGCGGCCGCCACGTTCACCGAATCCTTCCTGCTCTTCGTTGCGTTCACTGTCGGCCTGTCGGTGGCGAGTCTGGCGGTGAGCACGGACGTGGCCGCGCGGCGACGCCTGGAAGGCAAGTTGCGCCAGCAGGAGCAATTTCTCCGCAGCATGTTCAGCCAGGCGATCACGGGCATTGCCCAGATCGACACGGCCGGACGGTTCAACCTGGTCAACAATCGGTTCTGCGAAATCCTTCGGCGCCCGGCGTCGCAACTGCTGCAGACGCGGATCGAGGATCTCGCCGTACCGGAGGATGCGCCTTATTTGCGCGATCTGCTGCGACAGGCAGTCCAGACCGGCGAGGGCTTCGCGATCGAGACCAGACACGTGCTGCCCGACGGCTCGCGGCTGTGGCTGCGCAACAACGTCTCCGCGATCACCGATCAAGCGGGTGCCGTGCGCTACCTCATGGCAGTCATGGAGGACGTCACCGCCCGTCGCAAGACCGAGGAGGATCTGCAGCGCACCCACGCCGACCTGCAGAAATTGGCGCAAGATCGCGCCACGCGTCTCACCAAGGCTACCGAGCTTCTGCATACCGAGGTCGAGCAGAGGAAGCGGGTCGAGGCCGCGCTCCAGCACGACATCGCCGAACGCCGCAAGACGCAGGAAGCGTTGATGGAAAGCGAGTGGCGGTTTCGGATGGTCATCCAGGGCGTCACCGACTACGCGATCTTCATGCTCGACAAGGACGGCCACATCACCAACTGGAACATGGGGGCGCAACGCATCCACCAGTACACGGCGGCGGAGATCGTCGGCGAGCATTTCGGTCGCTTCTATTCCGAGGAGGAGCAGCAGCGCGGCGAGCCGGCGCGCGCCCTCCAGGTCGCCGCCTACGAGGGCAAATGCGTCGTCGAGGGCTGGCGGGTGCGGCGCGACAAGAGCCTGTTCTGGGCGAGCGTGGTGATCGAGGCGGTCCGCGATGAACTGGGAACGCTGGCCGGTTTCGTGAAGATCACCCGCGACATCACCGAGCGTCGGGAGGCCCAGGCATCGCTGGAGCGGGCCCAGGAGCAGCTCGCGCAGTCACAGAAGATGGAGGCGCTCGGCCAACTGACCGGCAGCATCGCCCATGATTTCAACAATCTGTTGATGATCGTCAGCGGTCACGCGCAGCTCTTGCGCCGGCGGCTCACCGATCCCAAGCACCTGCAGGCGATCGACGCGGTCCACTCCGCGGCCAACCGCGGCGAGAGCCTGACGCGCCAACTGCTGGCGTTCTCGCGACGCCAGCCGCTCAACCCCGTCGTCACCGACCTCAAGGAGCGAATCGAGGCGGTGCATGAAATGCTGGTCGGCTCCCTGCGCGGCAACGTGCAGCTCAAATGCGATATCGCGGCGGATGTCTGGCCGGTGGAGGTCGACATCGCCGAGCTCGAACTGGCGCTGGTCAATGTCGCGGTCAATGCCCGCGACGCCATGCCGGGCGGCGGCTTCATTACGCTTTCGGCGCGAAACGTCGCCTTGAAGAAAAGCGACGGGGTCGACCAGTTGGAAGGGGACTACGTTGCCCTTGCCATGACCGACACCGGCGTGGGCATCGCGCCCGACGTCCTGCCGAGAATTTTCGAGCCCTTCTTCACGACCAAGGCGCTGGGGAAAGGCACTGGCCTCGGGCTGGCCCAGGTCTACGGCTTTTCCCATCAATCGGGAGGCACCGTCGTGGCCACCAGCGCGGTCGGCAGCGGCACGACCATCACGATCTATTTGCCGCGCCGGCACGCGGCCCAGGTCAAGGCGGTGGAGGCGCCGCCCACACAGCCGATCGTGCCGGGGCAGGGGACGATTCTCGTCGTCGAGGACAATGTGGAAGTGGCCGACGTCACGACATCGCTGATCGAGCAGCTGGGCTACCAGACCCTGCGCGCACAAAACGCCACCGAGGCCCTGAACCGGCTGCAGCGCGGGGACAAGATCGACCTCGTCCTCAGCGACGTCGTCATGCCCGGCGGCATGAACGGCATCGCGCTCGCGCAGGAGATCGGAAACCACTATCCCCACATCCCCGTCCTGTTGACCAGCGGCTACAGCGACGTCGTCCAATCGGCACAGTCGCGGTTCGCGATCTTGCGCAAGCCATTCCAATTGCCGGTTCTGGAAAAGTCCGTTCGTGAGGCGCTGGAACGCGGCGCGGCGCGGGAGGGCGGCGATCGCGTGCTGCAGTTCGCTCGCTGGCGCGGCTCGACCGCACGGGACTGAAGGCTCTGTCGTCAGCATGCAATCGTCGGCCCAATGTCTCGCGAATCAGGCGCTCACCTGGGCTCGCAAGGAATCGGGGGCCAACGGGGACTTGCCGCCGGCTCAAAACCGCCCCCGGACGTCCCTAAGATCGACCGCTTACGGGATTTCGGGTCTTTTGGGCCCGATCCCGCTTTCGAGATGCCATAGCCTAGCTCATAATTTATGCATGTATGCCTGCGGCCGTGGCG
>DASSJW010000861.1:0-9509 GCA_035690995.1 Xanthobacteraceae bacterium | reverse complement strand
ATCAGCGTGCCTGCGCCGGCTTTGCTCAGTGTGCCGACGCCCGAAACGTTGGCGGCAAGCGTAAGCGTGTCGGTGAAGTTCGCAACGATCCGGCCGCCATTATCGATGGCGGGCGTGATGATCGCGCCAGCGAGCCCGCCGGTGCCGAGATTGAGCGTGCTGCCGGCATCGATCGTGGTCGCGCCGGGAGAATTGACCACGCCGCCGTCCGCAACGGTGAGCGTTCCGACAAAACCGCAACCACAGCTGTCATCGCCGATGGCAAGCGAGTTCGCTGCGTTCAACATCGAGCCGGCGCCTGTGACCGTGAGCCTCGAGGTGCCGTCGAACTGATCGCCGATCGTCGTGAATGCGGTGGAGTTGACGACGCCGCCGTTGGAAATCGTAAGTGACCCGGGGCCGCCGGTGCTGCCGCCGCCGACGGCGAGGCCGCCGCCAACGTTCCAGGTCGAGCCGGGGCCAGTCACCGTCACTTGCGGAGTGCCAGTTCCAAAGGGGAAAGCGTCGATCTCCGCTCCGCCCTGGCTGTTGAGCACGCCGCCATTGCTGATCGTCAACACGCCCGGTCCGAAAACCCCGATTCCCGTGAAGCCGGCCACGGTGACGGCCGAGCCCGCGCCGGAGACGATCATGTTGCCGGCCACTAGGAGGTCAGGTTGCCCACCGGGGCCGATCTGCAGCGTGCCGCCATTGATCACAGCCAGAGTCCCGCCAAAGACCGCGACACCCATCGAGAGGCTGTTGACGGTGAGGGACCCGCCGCTGATCGTGAGGCCGCCGGAGTCGCAATTACACAGCTCGAGGTCGCCGCCGATGGTGCCGATGTTGCCGCCGTTGCTGGCGCCGGTGAGTGTCAGCGAGGCCCCATTGTCGATCTCGAGCGAGCCGGCGCCCGCGAACGAGCCGGAGAACGTGGTGCTGGTGCTGCCCGCGACAATTAGAGTGGTGGAGGAATCGGAGGGACCGACGACGACGTTGCCGCCACCGGCAAGCGACGCGATCTCGGCAAAAGCGCCATTGCCGAGCGCCATTGTCGCGCCGGTGTTGACGCTGAAGGCGGGGAAAAACGAGGAACTGTTCGATGTCTGATTCGTGATCGTGAAGGTGGCCCCGTTCTGAATGGTGAACGAATAGGCCGGTGCCAAGGCGTCGAACGCGATGGTGTTGATCGAGGTGGTGTTCGAGATGGTGACCGAGGTCGGGCCGGCGTTGCTGAACGTCGCCGTTCCATCGGGGACAATCGGACTGGAGCTCCAGTTGGTGCCGGTGGTCCACTCCGCACCGGGGCCCTGCCAGGTGCCGTCGACTGCATAAGCGTTGCCCGCGACCAGCAGTGCGAGCGCGCCGAGCGATACCCCCCCGAGCCGCGCCGCGCGGGTCCGCGCGTTAGGTGTGCCCGGTTCTGCAATACGGACGGCGATATTCCCGATCGAAACCGGCGGCGCGACCCGACGCCGCGCCGGTGCCGCCTGCAAGTCCCCCCGATGTGGACGCATTCACCCAACCCCTACAACGACACGGCCGGGAAAACCCGGCCGTGCGCCTGCCTGCCGCCCCCCGCGACTGACGTCGGGCAAACGCTAAGGCGGAAATCCCGCTCAATCAATTCGCGGGTAGGGTTTTGGACATAGATGGCGGCGACCTGTGGCATTCACGTCACGCCAAGCCGCAGCTGTACTGTTGTGCCCGCATCAGGGGCAAACGCAATAAACTCTTGACTCCTGTTACCCGAATCTTGTATAAAGAACATACAATTTAGGAGTATGTGACATGCCCGGGCGGGTCACCGCACCGGGTTTTTTATTACACCTAATTTTGTTGCGCAGACTAAGCGGCGCACTGTGCCTACTGTTGCGTTTTCGCAACGTGGGTTCGTTTCGCCAAAATGGCCAATGGCCCGTGGGCGCGGCATCCATCGCGCTGCCGCAAATTCTGGCCGACGAGCTCGATGCCGACTGGGAGCAGGTGAAGGTCCGGTTCGTGACCGGCAAGGCCGCCTCCAAGATCGCATTCCGGCAGGGGCCGCCGGTGCCATTTCCTGGCGTCGCAGCGACCGGCGCACCCTGGAACGCCCGCTGCTATAATGCGCAAAACAGGTCCATCAGGGAGGACGTCACGTGCCGGAACATATCGACCACGAGCCCAGGCTGCTGTTTCCCAGCCTTAAATCTTTCTACGATGTCGTCATCCCCCTGGCCTGGCCGGTCATTCGCATCGCGGTCGGCTGGAACTTGTTTGTGCACGGCTGGGGCAAGGTCTCACGC
Source organism: Xanthobacteraceae bacterium (assembly GCA_035690995.1). GTDB lineage: Bacteria > Pseudomonadota > Alphaproteobacteria > Rhizobiales > Xanthobacteraceae > VAZQ01. The sequence goes on along the minus strand of DASSJW010000861.1, from coordinate 7,245 downwards.
GGGCCGTCGGCCTATATCCGCCCCTTCCTGGAGCAGGGGTTCGATCCGGCGCTGCCGTGGATCTGGGCAGCGTTGATCATCGAGTTTGTCGGCGGCATCGCGCTCATCCTCGGGCTCTTTACGCGGTTCTTCGCCGCCGCAGCCGCGATCGAGTTGCTCATCATCACCGCGCTCTATTGGAAAACCGGATTTGCCTGGCTCAACCGCGGCTACGAATACACGCTGCTTTGGGGCCTGGTCTGCTTCGCGATCGCGCTGCGTGGCGGTGGGCCGTACTCCCTCGATCGCAAGATCGGCGTCGAACTCTAGAGTTGATGGATGGAATTCGGCGTCCAGTTCTTTCCCGCTGTCGGTCCCGATCAGAAAGGCGCCGACCACTATTGGCGCGAGGCGCTCGGGCTCACGCAACTGGCGGAGCAACTGGGCTTCACCAATGTGCGCACGGTCGAGCACTATTTTCTGTCCTATGGCGGCTACAGTCCCGATCCGCTCATCTTTCTCAGCGCCGCCGCCGCGGTGACGCGCTCGCTGCGGCTGGTGACCGGCGCGGTGCTGCCGGTGTTCAACCATCCGCTCAAGCTTGCCGGCCAGATCGGGATGGTGGACGCGATTTCCGGCGGCCGCCTGGAGGTCGGGTTCGCCCGCGCCTTCCTGCCCCATGAGTTCGCCCGTTTCGGCATCTCGATGGATGAAAGCCGTGCCCGGTTCGATGAAGGCCTGGAGTTAATTCGGCGCCTGCTCGAGGAGGAGCAGGTGACGGCGCGCGGCCGCTTCCACAGCTTTGAAGGCGTGACCTCGCTGCCGCGCCCGACCCAGAAGCCGAGGCCGCCGTTCTGGATCGCGGCGCTCTCGACCAAGGAGTCGTTCGAGAATGCGGGTACGCTCGGCCACTACCTCATGGGTATTCCGCTGGTGGGGGCGCACATGCAGAGCCTGCTGCAGCTCTACCGCGACGCCTGGGCGCGAGCCGGGCACCCCGGCCGCGGCAAGGTGATGCTCGCGTTCCACATGTACTGCGCGGAGACCAGGGAGAAGGCAACCGCGATCGCGCGCGCCCCGCTCAATCAGTATCTCAAGTCGATCGTCGACGCCGCGTCGGGCTGGATGTCCGGCGTGTCCTCACGCGACTATCCCAACTACCAGAAAATGATCCAGTCGATCTCGGAAGAAACCTTCGAGTCCGAGGTGGAAAAGAGCGCGGCCTGGATCGGCACGCCCGCCGACATCCGCCACGCGATCGAAACCTACGACCGCGAGGTCGGGGGCTTCGAATCGGCCTCGCTGCAGGTCAATTTTGGCCTGATCGGCCGCGCCGAGGCGGAGCAGTCGATGCGGCTGTTTGCGCGCGAGGTGATGCCGCACTTTGGGCGCGCACAGGCGTAGATGAACGACCCTCGCCTCGCTCTGGCCCGCGCGCGACGGCTCGACTAACATTTGCTGCGGGCGTCTACGGGTCCGTTGGAGGTGGCGCATGTTCCTGCGAAATGGCTGGTACGCTGCGATCTGGTCGCGTGACTTGCAGGAGCAACCGGTTGGTCGCGTCTTTCTCAACGAGAAGGTGGTGCTGTTCCGCAATGCCTCCGGGCAGGTCGGCGCGCTGGAAGACTGTTGCTGCCATCGCGCGGCGCCGCTGTCGCGGGGTGAGCGGGCCGGCGATTATCTTGCTTGCGGCTACCACGGGCTGAAATTCGACATCAATGGGCAATGCGTCGAGGTGCCGGGCCAGAGCATGATCCCGCGCGGCGCCAAGGTCAGGAGCTATCCGGTCTGCGAGCGGTGGGGCGCGGTCTGGATCTGGATGGGAGAGCCAGCCAAGGCCGACACGGCGAAGATTCCCAACCTCTACTGGCTGGCGGATCCGAAATGGTCGGCGACGCCCGGCTACATCCACCTGAACTCGAACTATCAGTTTCTCATCGATAACCTGCTCGACCTCACGCATGTCAGCTACGTTCACAAGAAGACTCTGGCGGGCGATCCGCGCGAGGCGACCACGCCGACCAAGACCGAGCGCCTTCCGGATGGCGTCCGCGTCGGCCGTTGGATGATCGATTTCGTTCCACCGCCGTTGTTCGCCAAGGCCGGAAATTTCACCGGCAATGTGGACCGGTGGCAATTCGCGACCTGGAATCCGCCCGCGACCGTGTACCTCGACGTCGGCTGCGCCAAGACCGGAACGGGTGCGCCCGCTGGCGACCGGAGTGAGGGAATATCGATCTGGTCGAGCCACCTGATCACGCCAGAGACCGAGCATTCAAGCCATTACATGTTTTGCTTTGCGCGCGACTTCGCGCTCGGCGATGCCGAAATGTCGCGGCTGCTTTACGAGGGCTCGAAGGCCACGTTTCTCGAAGACGCGGAGATGCTGGAGGCCGTCCAGGCAAACCGCTGCGGTGGCTCTCTCGACGGTCTGGTCGACATTGCGGCGGATGCCGCGCAGTTGCAGGCGCGGCGGATGCTGGGCCAGCTGATCAACGCAGACGGCGCCTGAGCAACATCGCCATGCGGCGGCCCATGGAGAGATAGAGCACGTCGGGCACGAGGCCCGCTCCATCCGCCGGGGCAATTGGGACGGTTATTGACCGCCGGCTTGATTTTTCAGCGCTTGCAGATCGGACTCGCTGCGCAGCGTCATGACCGCGACTTTGCGTGCCCTGAAGTAGGGAAGAACGACCCGCATCGGCGCTCCATCCTGCTCCAGGAGCGACACGTAGCGGGGTTCCGCGCCGCGCGTGGGCAGGTCGAATGCCGTCCAGGTGGACGTCTTCGGATCGTAGCGCAGAACGCGGTCCGCGCCCCAAAGGTTGGTCCAGGCGTTGTGCTTGGTGTCCACCGCCACGTGATATGGCTGCTGTTCCCCGGGCAGCGGCACGTAGGTGGTCTCGTGGGTGCGGGTGTCGATACGGGCGAGATTGGCCCCCCACGAATTGCCGATCCACAGCACATCGGCATTCTTGTCGGTACCCATGCGGCGTGGTCCCTGCGCCCATGGGAACGGGTTGTTGAAATCAGGCTGGTTGTAGGTCTCGTAAAATGTGCGCGCCTCCGGAGTGGCTCGATTCATTTCCTCCTTCACCGCGGCGAGCTTGACCTCCTGCGACTTGCCGGTCGCATCGTCGCCTTTGCCGATGATGTCGAGTGTCATCTCCGCCCACCAGCCATTGCCGTCGCGGTCGCCCGCCGCTCCATACGTGACGCCGGTACCGTTCGGGGTCTTGTAGGTGAGGGACTTGAACTCGGTGAACGTCTCCGTGCTCGGATCGAAGCGCAAGGCGCCGTCCGGTGCGGATGCCCAGATCCGGCCTTTGCCGTCGTGATCCACCGTGGTCGCGCCACCGGTCGGCGACATGCCCTGCGGCGGCAGGTAGACGTCGATCTTCTCGGTCTTGGGATCGAGGCGACCCAGACCGCCGCGTCCAGTATTGACGTTGAACCAGATGATGCCTTTGGCATCTCGGGTCATGCCATGGGTTTGCGCCGCGAGACCGTTGGGAGCCGCTAGCTTGAATAGTTTGACCTCGCCGGTCTTGGTGTCGATCCTGCCGATGGTGGTGCGCCTGTTCGGGATATTGCAGGTGAACCAGAGCTGCCCGTCGAGGTCGAGCCACGCATCGTGCACGCCCCAGCCGGGGATGAGAACGGACGGCGTTCCGAGCGACCAGTCGCTGCCGTCATTCTGGACGAAGTTGCTGGGAAGGCCCGAATCGGCATCGAGCGGAACATCGTATTCCTTGAACATCACCCGGGCGGATTCCCCGGATGGACGCGGATCAGGCTTGAACTTCATCGCGCTCTCGCCGGGGCCGCGCGCGCGGGCGAGGTAGGCGGCCAATTCCTTCTGATGGTAGTCGAGAATGCCCGCAGGCTTGCGTTCGTTGCCGACGAACGTGCCATAGACGTTGGCATTCTTCATCAATTCGATGATGGCATTCCAGCCGGCTTCGTCGAACCTGTGCTGGAGAATGTAGCTCGGCGTGTGACAGCCGGTGCAATTGTTGCGCACCATGCGCTTCATGCGCTTGTCCTGGTCGCTCTCCTCCGGCAACGCCGACAGCATGACGTTGCCCGGCAGTTGCCGGACGAAATCCTTGATCGGATTGAGGACGAAGCCTTGCTTGCGTGCGGCCGACAGGTCGACCTCGGCTTTCGCGGTCGCGAAACTCACGGCTTGCGCCCATACCCGATACTTGCCGGCTGGAAGCGGCGGGAAATAGTAATTGCCGCTCTCATCGGTGAAGACGCTGGTGGTCACGGTCCCGCCCGCGGGCTTGGCGGAGACGGTGATCCCGCCGAGCTTTTCGCCTGCCGCCGAAGTGATCGTCCCGCTGAGGACGGCGTCGCCTGCATGCGCGTCTGCCGCCAAACTGACTGCCGCGCCGATGATGACCAGCGTGGCGAGGAAGGCATCTCGTGTGGTGTTCATGACGATAGTCTCCCGTTGTCCTCAGCGCGCCGGGGCAACCGGAGCGGGCGCGGCAGGGGTGGGTATCGTTTTCAGGTAGGCGACAATCGCGTCGATCTGCGCGGGCTCGAAATGATACTTGAAGCCCGGCATGCGGGGTGTGCCGTTGCTGATGACCTCGCGCATCACCGTATCCTGTCCGCCGAGGGAGCTCTGCGACAGTTCGGGACCGTAAAGCGGGCTCATCATCTGCGGCTTGGTATGGCAGACCCGACAGGACTGGTTGAACAGCCGCATGCCGAGAAGTTGTCGGTCGTCGAGGGGCTGGTCGCCGCTTGCCGGCTGCGCTGCTGCGGCGGCCAGCATCGCGAGCATGAACAGAATGGTCGAAACCCCAGGGCTCGTTGCCACCGGCGTCATCGGCTTCCTCCCCGACATCGGCATTTATTTTTCAGGTAGCGTACGACCGCGCGAGTTCGAAGGGAAGCGGCCTGCCAGAGCCAAAACCGCATGGCTGACCCACCTCAGCGTTGCAGCGGCGATCGCAGGCAAGGCTGGGAACGAGGCTATGCGGGCCGGTGTGGGGGAGGGGCGCCCGCATCAGCGCTGCGGCAGGAATCAATTCGTGACAGTGCGGCGATATCATCGTATTCGCCAAGGCGCTGACGATATGCGATGCCGGTTGGTGGTGTGCCGCGGCTAGCGGCGCGTCGTTGTTTGTGGAGGCTCATGCGGCTGCTTGAACATCTGCCCCGCTTTGACTCGCGCCGAAAGCTGCGGCGCGAGCTGGAAGAGGCCGGATCCCGGCATGCTGCTTTGGCAGCGGAGCAGGGAGAGCTGCTGCGCCAGCGGGATCAGGCTTTTGCCGAGCGCGATGCCTACCTGCGCCAGCGCGACGAGGCGCTCGGGGAGCGTAATGAATTCCTGCGTCAACGCGATGAGGCAATTGGGGAACGCAACGAGATCCTGCGTCAACGCGACGAGGCAATTGGGAAATGCAACGAGATCCTGCGTCAACGCGACGTGGCGCTCGGGGAGCGCAATGAATTGCTGCGCCAGCGTGACAAGCAGATTGGGCAAACGAACTTCATGGCCGAGCGATCGGCTCGTTACCTCCATCGCGCCGATGCGATCATGCGTCCGGCAGCAGCCACCAGCGATCGCCTCTTGCTGTTCCTGCATGTCGCCAAGACCGGCGGCATGACGCTCGCTGACATCTTCGCGCGAAATTTTGCCAGCGACGAGTTTCTTAAAATCGACATCGCAGAAGCTGCTGCTTCCGGCATTGGAACCTGGTCGCCCGCGGCGCTTGAACGGGCGCTGAGCCGCTTGACGTCATCGGAAGTCGGCAAGCTGCGGGCAGTGTGGGGCCACTACGGCCATGGCATTCAGGTCCATCTTCCAAAGCCGTGCGAGGTGGTCACGGTATTGCGTGATCCGGTAGATCGTGTCATCTCGACCTATCACTATCTGAACGACCTTGCTTCGCCGAGTCCTGAACCGCTGGATGACTATTTTCTTGGCGGAAGACACCACCTGCTGGCCTTCGACAATTACATGACCAGAGTTCTGAGCGGCCGCCCGGCGCTAGACCCTGCTGCGCCATCCCTTGCGACGACGGACAACCATCCCCGGCTCACCGACACCGATTTCGAGGCTGCCGCGGGGAACCTGGATGGATATCTCGTCGCCGGAACGACCGAGCAATTCGACGAGACGCTTGTTATTTTGGGAAGCGACCTGCGCTGGTCGCTCAGCGACCTCGTCTACAACCGCGTGAACGTCACCGCGTCGCGCCCGGCGCAATCGGATGTTTCCGATAGGCTGCGGGAAAAAATCCTCGATTGGAATCGATATGACGCCCGCTTGTTCGAGCGGGCGCGCGCCCATCTTGCGCGCCGCATCGCCGCCTATCCCGGCGACTTCAATCGCCATCTTTCGCTGTTTCGCGAGCTGAATTCGCAATTCCAGCGGGGCACTCCGGTCGAGGAGTTGCGCCGTATCGAGCGCGAAGCGGCGATCGCCTCCGCGATCACCGCTTCGGCAAGCCCCACCTTTTGAGAGCCATGATGATCCGAATCGGCACCTCCGAACGCGACGGCACCTTTTACAGCCAGGGCAGCGCGCTCAAGACCATCTTCGAGCGGCAACCGGAGCTTGCTCCAGTGGAGCTTGTGGAGTCGAAATCCGCCAGCACGGAAAACGCTGGTCGCCTGGAGGCCGATGATATCGAGTTTGGCTTCATGGCATCGAACTGGATCGGGCGTGCCAGAAACGGCGAGGCGCCGTTCGGCAAACCGATCAATCTTGCCATGGCAGCGCCGATGAATGCAGGGCCGCTGTTCTTTGTGGTGCGCGCGGAATCGCCGATCCGGTCGTTTTCCGACCTGCGCGCGCGTCGCATCGCGGTCGGGCCGCGCACGAGCGGCATGGTGCAGCATGCCCACTGCATTTTTGGCGCGCTGGGCATGAGCTTTTCTGATTTCGAGCCAATCTATCTCGACTTTGCCGCTGGCGCCGAGGCCTTGGCCGCCGGGGACGTCGATGCCCAGTTGCAATGCCCCATCCCCAATGCGGTCATGACCAACCTCGCCGGCCGCGTTGGGTTACGCATCCTGCCCTACGAGCGGGACGAGCTGGAGAAGGTCATGCAGGCGGTGCCCTACTATCGTCGCACCGTGATGCGCAAGGGCGCTATCCGCGGTCTCGACGCCGATTCGCCGCAGGTAGCGGTCGTCAACGTCCTGGTAAGCCACCGGCGCGTGCCGGAGGCCACGGTTTGCGCGGCGGTCGAGGCGATCGTCGCGAGCTGGGACGAACTCGGGCGGCTCAACCCACTGTTC
>DASSJW010000860.1:0-2751 GCA_035690995.1 Xanthobacteraceae bacterium | reverse complement strand
TATCGCATCATCGGTTCGTTCGGCGCCTCGATGCGCAATATTCGCGAAAGCCTGGCCAAGATGGCCAACGGGCTCCTGCCGGTGATCGATACCGAGGTTCCCCTCGCCGAGTTCGAGCGCGGGCTGGCGCGGCTCGAAAGCCGACAGGTGTTCGGTAAGATCGTCGTCACCTTTTGACGCCCCGCCGCGAGCGCCATCCATGACCGCGTCGAGAGCTCATCGCGCCGGGCAGAAGGTCAAGGCGGCAACGGACGCGACGCTCGGCCTCCTTGCCGTGGGCATGCTGCGCGCGATCCGCGCCACCAGCCGCAAACGCATGGCCGACTTCGCCGGCGGCTTCATGCGCAGACTCGGTCCGCGGCTCAAGGAGCACCGCATCGGCCGCGCCAATCTGGCGGCGGCGTTTCCGGAAAAGTCCGCAGCCGAGATCGAGGAGATCCTGCAGGGCGTGTGGGACAATCTCGGCCGCGTCGCCGCCGAATTCGCCCATATCGATCGCCTGCAGATGTTCGAGCCCGACCCGCTCGATCAGGGCGACATGCTCTACACCCAAGAGGTCTACGAGCGGTTCAAGCACCTGCGCGACGACGGCAAGCCCGCGCTGATCTTCGCCGCCCACTTGGCCAACTGGGAGCTGCCGGCGCTGGTGGCGAGCAAGTACCGGCTCGACACCACGGTGCTCTACCGGCGGCCCAATATCGGCGCGGTGAGCGATGCCATCATCGGGATCCGCAAGGACAGCATGGGCACGCTGGTTGCGACCGGTCTCGACGCTCCGCTCAAGCTGTTGCGCGTGCTCGAGACCGGCGGCCACGTCGCCATGCTGGTCGACCAATATTACGTGAACGGAGTCGACGTAAGCTTCTTCGGCCGCAGTTGCAAAGCCAATCCCTTCATCGCCCGGCTGGCCCGCCACATCGACTGCCCCATCCACGGCACGCGCGTCGTACGCCTGCCCGACAAGCATCGCTTCAGAGTCGACCTCACCGAGGCGATCGAGCCGCGGCGCGACGCCGAAGGCAAGGTGGACATCGCCGGCACCATGCAGGTGATCACGTCCGTGGTCGAAGGCTGGGTGCGCGAACACCCGGAGCAATGGTTGTGGGTGCACCGGCGCTGGCGCTGACTCCGCAAACTCGCTCTTGGCCCTTTGCCGATGGCTGAGGGCACGTCATCAGTGCGAGAGGAAAATCGGCAGCGGCGGACGCGAGAGCATGCTCTTGGTCGCTCCTCCCAGGATGAACTCTCGAATCCGAGAGTGTCCATACGCCCCCATGACGAGCATATCCGCATTGCACGACGTGACATAGGACTCGAGGATGTCGCCGATGCGGCGATCGGCAGCGTCCACGGTGTCCAAGACGACGTCCACATCATGGCGCCCCAAATACTTTGCGAACTCCGCAGTGGGGCGCCTCGACTCGATGACCTTTTCATTCGCCACGGTCAGGACATGCACCTTCTTCGCTTTTTCCAGGAGTGGAAGCGCGTCTGCCACCGCCCTGGCCGCAGGTCGACTGAAATCCCAAGCGACGGCGACGACATCCAGGGCGAATGCGCCCGCCCGCTTGCGGGTGTGCGGCAGGACGAGTGTCGGGTGCCCCGAGCCGAATATGATCGCCTCGGCGTACCATTGATCGAAATAGTCGCCGACCGGCACGGGCACAATCGTGAGATCTCGTAGTCGGGCATATTCGACGAGCACACCGGGAGCTTCCGACGTGAGACAATGCTCCAATATCCGATCCTGAAAGACCCCGCGCTTCTCGGCGGCATCTTGGAATGCAGTTAGAAGAGTCTTGGCGTTGGTCGAACTCTTCTTGGCCTCGGCGGCAACCAGCGCCGCAACATCGAGCACAGCGCCAGCCAGAACATTTCCCGGGGCTTGAATTTTGACTGCACAGGCAATGGCTGAAATTCGCGCTCCGACTGCAGCCGCGAAAGCAACGGCTTCGTCCACTGCGGAGACCGGCGTCGCCTCCGGATAGGTTGTGAGCGCAAGAAGGATATCCTTGACTTCCATTAGTTTCCCCCGTCACGGCACCAATTTGAACGCACAAGACCGTGTGCTCGGATTCATACCAACATATTTCCGGTCGGCACGATGTGGGGTTTGATCCACATCAACCATGCGGCGCCTTTCGGCGTCGATGCCACGCTCGCGCCGAGCGTGGTGCGTTATTTTCCGGTCTTGATCCTGGTCCACATCCGGTTCATCAGCCGCTGGGTCTTGGGATCATGGGCGGCAATGGTGTACAGCTGCTTCATCTGTGCCTCGCCCGGGTAAATCGACTTGTCGTCCAGGATCGAACGGTCGATGAATTTCTGGCTCGCCAGATTGCCATTGGCATAGAAAATGAAGTTCGAGTTCTTCGCCGCGACCTCCGGCTTCTGCAGGTAATTGATGAAAGCCAGCGCTTCCGGCCCGTTCTTGGCGTCGCGCGGGATGGCCAGGTTGTCGAACCATAGCTGCGTCCCTTCGCGCGGGATTGCGTAAGCGATCGCCACCCCGTTCTTGGCTTCCTCCGCGCGCTTTTGCGCCTGCTTGATGTCGCCGGAGAAGCCCACCGCCAGACAGATTTCTCCGGAGGCCAGCAGATTGAGATATTCGGAGGAGTGAAACCTGCGCACCGACGGCCTGATCGCGGTCATGAGATCGGCCGCCTTCTGCAGATCAGCTTCCTTCGTGGTGTTCGGATCGAGCCCGAGATAATGCAGCGCCGCGGCCAGGATATCGTCGGAGGAATCGAG
>DASSJW010000859.1:0-3416 GCA_035690995.1 Xanthobacteraceae bacterium | reverse complement strand
TCGCGTGAAGATGGGCGCGATCGTGGTGGTGCTGGGTCCCAGGGGCAGCGAAAATCGCGTCGCGTCGGCTGCCACCGGCCGTCCCGATTAATACCGCCTTACGGCCTCGCATTGACGACCGGGGAAAGCGCATCGTCCGGTCACGTCACCGGCGCGTACCACGCAAGCGACGGCCGCATCGTGCTCGCCGGCACTGATATCACCGCACAGTCCGCGCACACGGCGGCCAGACGCGGCATCGTGCGGACGTTCCAGCATAACGCGTTGTTTCCGCAGCTCACCGTTGGGCGGGTCTCAACCGGCAGGAGAAGGAAGATCTCGCGCGCCACCCGCTGGGCGCCAGGCACGAATTCTCGCCCTCGGTAATCTGGATCGCGACCTCGCAAGGAATTGGCGTTCGGCCTGCCGGATCAGGTGCTGTCCGACCCCGGGGTGATCGAGGCCTATATCGGCAAGCGCTGATCACGGTCCGCAGTATTGCCGGCCCCCCGGTAGCAAACCTTTGCCTGGATGTACTAGCCTCTCGACCGGCGGCCGCCCGAAGAATGACAAAGAGTCACCCGGCCGCCCCAAGGACGTCGATCCTGAGGGAGGACATCATGACGTGCGTGCAGGGCGCGGGTTGGCGAAACGTGTGCGGTCGAGTGTCGATGCGTGGCTTCATCGCGCTTGTGTTGTTGGCATTGGGATCATTGGTCCCGCTGCAAGCGCAGGAGCCGATCAAGATCGGATTCGGCGTATCTCTGACCGGCGGGCTGGCCTCGTCGGGCAAAGCCCATCTGCTGTCCAAGCAAATCTGGGCCGAGGAGATCAACGCCAAGGGTGGGCTGCTCGGCCGCCCGGTGAGGCTCGTCTATTTCGACGACCAGACCAACGCCGCCAACGTTCCCGGCATTTACTCCAAGCTCATGGACGTCGACAAGGTCGACCTCCTGATGGGGCATGCCACCAATCTCATCGTTGCCGCCATGCCGCACATCATGGCGCGCAAGAAGATGGTCATGGTGCTGCTCGCGCTCGGCTCCAACGCGGAGTTCAACTATCCGAAATATTTCCAAAGCGCGCCCTTCGGGCCGGACTCGAAGGGCGTACTCTCCAATGCGTTTTTCGAGGTTGCAAAATCGATCAAGCCGGCGCCGAAGACCGTGGCGCTGGTCGGCGCGGATGCCGAATTCTCCAACAACGTGCTGATCGGCGCCCGCGAGAACGCGAAGAAATTCGGGCTCCAGATCGTCTATGACAAGAGCTACCCGCCGTCGACAGTCGACTATTCGCCGATCGTGCGCGCCATCCAGGCGACGAATCCCGATGTCGTTCTGCTTGCCTCGTACCCGCCGGATTCGGTCGGGATGGTGCGGGCGGCGACCGAAATCGGGTTGCGGACACAGCTCTTCGGCGGCGCGATGGTGGGCATGCAATATGCCTCGCTCATCGGGCAACTGTCCGAGAAGCTCAATCGAGTGGTGAACTACCACTTCTTCGTTCCAAGCCCGAAGATGAGTTTTCCCGGCATCGAGGAGTTTCTGAAGAAGTATCAGGCGCGGGCGAAGGACTCCGGCGTTGACCCGCTCGGCTTCTATCAGCCCCCATTTGCTTACGCCGCCATGCAGGTTCTGGAGCAGGCCATCAAGGCGACCGGCACTCTCGATGATGACAAGCTTGCGCAGTACATCCACAAGAACACGTTCAAGACCATCGTCGGCGACATCCGCTTCAACGAGCTCGGCGAATGGGCGGATGCACGCGTGATCATGGTGCAGTTCCAGAACATTCAGGGCTCCGGTCTCGAGCAATACATGACGGGCCACAAGCAGGTGATCGTCTACCCGAACGAGCTGAGGGACGGGGACTTGGAATACCCGTTCTCAAAGTAACATCCTTCAATCGATGGGACGCGCCGCCACGAGGCGCGCGCAATCTCCTTTCCGGGGGCGGTTCATGCAGATCGTTGCCGCCGTTGCGCGCGAAAGAGCGGGAAATTTCAGCATCGAAAAGCTGGATCTGGCCGATCCGCGCGCGGACGAACTTCTGGTGAGGATCGTCGCGAGCGGCATGTGCCAGACCGACCTGCACGGACGAGATGGCTATTACAATACGCCGCTGCCGGCGGTTTTCGGCCACGAGGGAGCGGGGGTTGTCGAGGCGATCGGAAAGGGCGTGACCAACTTCGCGGTGGGCGATCACGTCGTGTTGTCATTCCCGTGGTGCGGCGGGTGCGCCAATTGCAAGCGGCAGATGGAATTTCATTGCCAGAACAATTTCGAACTCAAGATGCGCGGCACGCGTGCGGATGGCTCTACGCTCATGAGCCAGGGCGGCGCGCCGGTCTACAGCGCCTTTTTCCAGCAATCATCCTTCGCCACATACGCGATTGCCAACGAACGGTTCGCGGTGAAGGTCAGGAAGGATGCGCCGCTCGAACTGCTCGGACCTTTCGCCTGCAGCGGCCAGACCGGGGCCGGTGCAGTGCTCAATGCGATGCGGCCAAGAGCGGGCGACGCGTTCGCCGTGTTTGGTGTCGGGGCCGTGGGACTATCTGGCCTCATGGCGGCCAAGATCGCGGGCTGCGATCCGATCATCGCAGTGGACATCCATGAAAAGCGTCTCGCGCTCGCGCGCGAGCTTGGAGCGACGCACGTGATCAACCACTCGGGCCGGAGCGACGTGGTGGCTGAAATCAGAAAGATCACCGGCGACGGCGTGCGCTTTTCGCTGGAGACATCCGCGCAGCCGGCGGTCTTGCGCGAAGCCATCGAGGCATTGATGCCGGCCGGTACTTGCGTTCTTCTTGGCAGCGCGCGCAGCGGAACGGAAGTGTGCATCGAGATGCCGTTTCTGCAATTCGGCCGCGTGGTGCGCGGTATCATACAAGGCGAGAGCCACCCCCAGGAATTCATCCCGAAGCTGGTCGACTTCTTGATGCAAGGCAGAATGCCTGTTGACCGGATGATGACGTTTTATCCGCTCCTCGACATCAACCAAGCGGCCCGGGATTCATCGACCGGGACAACGATCAAGCCGGTCCTGCGGATGATGCATTGATCTCCTGGCCAGGAGAGAAGGGGGGAATATCAAGGATGGTCGGCGCACGCGTTGCGTCGGGGATTGCCGAGTGGCGCGTCCGCCACATCGGCAACCGATCGTGCCCCGCCCACCTCAAACCATGCGGGACGCCTCCTCTTCGGTCGGTATCCGGCCATGTGGCGTGAGCTGGTCGACGAAGTCGGGGAGTTGCTGCCGTAGGGCTTCGAGCAGATCGTTCTGCCCCATGCCGGTTTGCCGGCTCAGCGTGTCGAGGGTATCGCTCCCGAGCGCATCGGCAAGATCGCCGGGGGCAATCTCCTTGTTCGGACCGGTGCCGACCCAGGACTCGGCGGCATGACCGTGGCCGCTGTCTTGGAATCCCTTGATGAGGT
>DASSJW010000858.1:0-14390 GCA_035690995.1 Xanthobacteraceae bacterium | reverse complement strand
GCTCTCGCCCACCATGGAGAAGGGAAACCTCGCCAAGTGGCACAAGAAAGAGGGCGACTCGGTCAAATCCGGCGACGTCATCGCAGAGATCGAGACCGACAAGGCGACCATGGAGGTCGAGGCGGTCGATGAGGGTACGCTCGGCAAGATCCTGGTGCCGGAAGGCACCAACGATGTGGCGGTCAACACCCCCATCGCCATGATTTTGGGGGAAGGCGAGGACGCCTCGGTGATTGCCGAAGGTGCCAAACGCAAGCCGCCGGCGGCCAAAGCAGGCAAGGCCGAACACCCGGCGCTCGACGCCAAGGGCGCGGAATCCGTATCGCCGCCCACTGATGACGATCCGGCCGCGCGAACCGCACGCAGCCCGGCGCCGCCCGCGTCTGCTGTATCCGCGCCGCCGCAGCCCGCGGCGCTGCCGGAATCCGAGGTGCCCGAAGGCACCGAAATGGTGACCATGACGGTGCGCGAAGCCTTGCGTGACGCCATGGCGGAAGAGATGCGGCGCGACAAGTCTGTCTTCGTGATGGGCGAGGAAGTTGCCGAGTATCAGGGCGCCTACAAGGTAACCCAGGGCCTCCTGCAGGAATTCGGCGCCATGCGCGTGATCGACACGCCGATCACCGAACACGGTTTTACTGGTCTCGGCATCGGCGCGGCGTTTGCGGGCCTCAAGCCGATCATCGAATTCATGACCTTCAACTTCGCCATGCAGGCGATGGATCACCTCATCAATTCAGCGGCGAAGACGCGCTACATGTCAGGCGGCCAGATGGGCGCGTCGGTGGTGTTCCGGGGGCCCAACGGACCGGCCGCCCGTGTTGCCGCTCAGCACAGCCAGGATTTCACCGCCTGGTACTCACATATCCCCGGCCTCAAAGTGATTGCCCCCTATACCGCGGCGGATGCCAAGGGCCTGCTCAAATCCGCGATCCGCGATCCCAATCCGGTGATCTTTCTCGAGAACGAAATCCTGTACGGCCAGAGCTTTCCAGTGCCGAAGCTCGATGATCATCTGGTGCCGATCGGAAAGGCCAGGATTGCGCGGCCCGGCACCGATGTGACCATCGTCGCCTGGTCGATGAGCATGACCTACGCGCTCAAGGCGGCTGAGGAGCTGGCCAAAGAGAATATCAGCGCCGAGGTCATTGATCTGCGCACGCTCAAACCCATGGACATGGCGACCATCATCGAGTCGGTAAAGAAGACCGGCCGCGTGGTCACGGTGGAGGAGGGCTGGCGACAATCGGGCGTCGGGGCCGAGATCGCAGCGAGCGTCACCGAGCATGCCTTCGACTGGCTCGATGCACCGGTGACCCGCGTCACCGGCAAGGACGTGCCGATGCCATATGCCGCCAATCTGGAGAAGCTCGCGCTGCCATCGGTCGCGGAGGTGGTCGCGGCGGCAAAGACGGTCTGCTACCGATGAGGATGTCATGAGCAACAACACCTATCAAGCATTGAACATCCCGCCGGCGGCGAACGAGCGTGGCGGATTCGAGGTCCTGCGCTGCGCCATCATCGAAGGCGAACTCCACCTGACGCTGCGCCCGGTCTTCAACGAGCCGAATGATTGGGGTCGACTGTTCGCCGAGGTCGCCCGCCAGGTTGCGCATGCCTATGCACACCAGGACCGATTTCCGCAGGCGGAGACGCTCGCGCGAATCAGTTCCGCGTTCGAGGCGGAGATGATGTCGCCGTCCGAGGTCACGAGCACGGTCGGACCGATCGGCCAGAGTTGACGCGGTCTCACGGCGAACCGGATTTTCGCTTCGTCGCAAAGATGTAGGGCGAGGAATTGATGGCGACGTTCGATCCACTCCACGTCCCGCCGACCGCGCTCGAGCACGGCGGGGTCGAGGTATTGCGCGCGGCGATCGTGGAAGGCGGTCTGCATGTTTCGCTGCGCCGCGCCTTCGACGATCCGCAGGCCTGGGGCATGGTGATCGCCGACGTGGCGCGCCACGCCGCGCGGATCTTCGCAAGGGAGACCAAGCTGACCGAGGACGAGGCGCTCGAGCGCATCCGCACGATGTTCGATGCCGAGATGGATGCACCCACGGATCCCGGCACCACCAGCGCGATCAGTTAGGCGATGTGAGAAGTTGTCATGCCGGTCAATATTCTGATGCCTGCGCTGTCGCCCACCATGGAAAAGGGCAATCTTGCCAAGTGGCTCAAGAAGGAAGGCGAGAAGGTCAAGCCGGGCGATGTGATTGCGGAAATCGAAACCGACAAGGCCACGATGGAATACGAGGCGATCGACGAGGGCACGCTCGCTAAGATCGTGGTGCCGGAAGGCACGCAAGACGTGCCGGTCAACCAACTCATCGCGGTCCTCGCCGAAGAGGGAGAGGACGTCAAGACGGCAGCGGCGGGAGCGGGGAAGGGCACAGCAGCAACAGCCAAGCCTGCGGCGACCGCGGGACAGCCACCAGGCGCAGCGGCACCGACCGCATCCGCGCAGACGCGGCCGGCGGGAACTGCTGCGACCGAGCCATCGAAGGGCGCGCAAGCACAGGTGCTTCGTCCCGTGGGGGGCGCGAACGCGTCGGGCTCGAAACACGAGGCCGCCACCACGGAACATGGCAGCAACCGGGTATTCTCTTCGCCGCTGGCGCGCCGCCTGGCTAGGGATGCCGGCATCGATCTCGGGCGGATCAAAGGCTCCGGCCCGCACGGCCGTGTCATCGCGCGCGATGTCGAAGCCGCCAAGTCAGGCCAAGGGGTTGCCGCCCCGGCGGCCGCCATCGCGCCGGCTGCGGCGCCGCTCGCCGTGCAGTTGCCCGCCGACGACAAGATCCGCGCCTTGTTCGAGCCGGGTTCGTATGACGTCGTCCCGCACGACAACATTCGCAAAGTCATTGCGCGGCGCCTACTCGAGGCGAAGCTGACCATCCCGCATTTCTACCTTACGGTCGACTGCAACATCGACAAGCTCTTGGAGGCGCGCGAGGAGATCAACGCCGCCGCCAGCAAGGACAAGGACGGCAAGCCGGCCTACAAGATCTCGGTCAACGATTTCGTCATCAAGGCGCTCGCCCTTGCGCTCCAGCGCGTGCCGGACGCCAACGTGACCTGGACCGAAGGCGCCATGCTCCGACACAAGCACTCCGACATCGGGGTAGCGGTCTCGATTCCCGGAGGATTGATCACCCCGGTCATCCGCAAGGCCGAGCAGAAATCGCTCTCCGCCATCTCCAACGAGATGAAGGATTTTGCGGCGCGGGCGCGGGCACGGAAGCTGAAGCCGGAAGAATATCAAGGCGGCAGCAGCGCGGTCTCGAACCTCGGCATGTACGGGGTCAAGGAATTCTACGCCATCATCAATCCTCCGCACGCCACCATCCTCTCGGTCGGCGCCGGGGAGGAGCGGGCGATCGTGCGCAATGGCAAGATCGAGGCCGCGCATCTCATGACTGTCGGGCTTGCGACCGACCACCGTGCCGTCGACGGTGCGCTCGGTGCCGTGCTTCTCAGCGCGTTCAAGGCTCTGGTCGAGAATCCGGTGATGATGGTGGTGTGAGCGGCAGGCGATGAGCGAGCGCGAGGTCACAATTCGAACCGCTTTGGTGACCTACTTCCCGATGTTCATCGCAGTGCTCTCGCTCGTGACCTCAATCTACAACGGTTATCTCAACGGGAAATTCGTCGATATCATCCAGCGCAATTTCGGCCGCACCGAATATCTGCGCACTTGCAAGGAGATCATCGACGCCTACTTTCAGGTCAAGTTCCGGGCCCGCCTTGTCAGCGAGAACTCCGGGAGTGATCGCGCGGGTGGAGCAGCGGGCGCAGCCGCGGCCCAGATCGACGCCGCCAGCGCGGTCAGCAAGTTTGCAGCGCTTGGAACCTACTTGGCCAATTTGCGGGACGAGCCCACGCGACAGCAATACACCCAGCTCTCGTGGGATCTCGACAAGGTCGTGCGCGAGGCGGCAAAGGTATCGCCCGTCGAACTCAACAAGCTGTTCGAGCCGGCCGACCGGCTTTTCTCCGACATGAACAACGATTGCGTGAAAACTGCCCAACAGTGAAAGCGCAACAAGGCCTCCGCGCAAGATCGAGCAGGAGAGCTAAAGGGAGGAGATCATGAACGGTGACACCAGCGCCAAGTCGGCGCGGCCGGGACGTCAAAGTCCATCGACGGGGCTCATGACGCGACGCGAGCTCGTCGCCGCCGCAGCGCTCGCGATCGCATCGATGCCGGGCCCTGTACGAAGCCAGGAACGGTTTCCGACCAAGAACATCCGCATCATCGTGCCGTTTCCGGCCGGTGCCACGACCGATATGTTGGCCCGGCTTTTCGCGCAGCGCATGTCGGATGGACTTAATCAAACCGTAGTGGTGGAGAATGTCGGCGGCGCTGGCGGCTCGCTCGGGGCCGATCAGGTGGCCAAGGCCACTCCCGACGGTTACACGCTCCTGTTTCACAATATCACGTTCACCACCACCACCTCCTCTCTGCAATTTGTTGGACGTTCACGTCACGATATCGAACAGGACTTTGTGCCGATCGCGGTCGGAGCTTATGTACCACTCTTGCTGTTGGCGCATCCGTCGGTGCCGGCACGCGATCTCAAGGATTTCGTGGAATACGCCAAGCAGACCAAAGAGCCGTTGTTCTACGGCTCCACCGGACCGGGCAGCATCATGAACCTAATGGGCGAGGTGCTCAAACGCGACACCGGGATCAAGATGGACCACGTGCCGTTCCGCGGCGCCGCTCCGCTGGTGCAGGAGATGCTGTCCGGCCGGATCCAGTTCGGCGGCGACCAGCTCTCCAGCTCCTTGCAACATGTGAAGTCGGGCGCCCTCAAGGCGCTTGCGGTGACCACCCGCTCCGTCGCGTTGCCGGAGGTTCCGAGCGTGCGCGAACTCGGCTTTCCCAATCTCGACTTGCGAGGCTGGAACGGCTTCTTCGCGCCCAAGGGCACGCCGGAGCCGGTGATCGTCAGGCTGAATCAGGAGATCGCGGCGGCGGCGAAACATTCGGAAGTACAGAAGCGCATGTTGGAGGTTGGCGCCGAGCCGTCCGGTTCAAGCCAGGCGGAAATGCGCGACATGCTGCGCGAACAGATCGCCAAGGTCAGGCCGATGGTTGAAGAGCTCAAGCTGGTCGTTCAATAGGGCCAGCTGTCGGCGGGGGCGCGCCCGCCTCGGTTGCAGACGCGCGCCTGTGAATTGTGGAGATACAAGTGCCAGATCCGTTCGACATCATCATCATCGGCTCGGGACCCGGCGGCTATGTCACCGCGATCCGCGCGGCGCAGCTCGGATTCAAGACCGCGATCGTCGAAC
Source organism: Xanthobacteraceae bacterium (assembly GCA_035690995.1). GTDB lineage: Bacteria > Pseudomonadota > Alphaproteobacteria > Rhizobiales > Xanthobacteraceae > VAZQ01. The sequence continues at coordinate 9,089 of DASSJW010000858.1, read as the reverse complement.
GGGATTATCTCGGCGGCATTTGCCTCAACTGGGGCTGCATTCCCACCAAGGCGTTGCTGCGTTCGGCCGAGATCTACCATTACATGCAACACCCGAAGGACTACGGCCTCTCCGCGGAGAACGTCACTTACGATCCCGCCGCCGTCGTCAAACGTTCGCGCGTGGTGTCGAAGCGGCTCAATGACGGCGTCGGCTTTCTCATGCGCAAGAACAAGGTCACGGTCATTTGGGGCGAAGCGGTGATCGACGCGCCCGGCAAGGTCATCGTCAAGGCAAGTAAGACAGAGGCGCCCAAAGGCGCGCTCGGGCCCGACGCCTATCAGGCGAAGCACATCATTCTCGCCACCGGCGCACGCCCGCGCGTCCTGCCCGGGCTCGAACCGGACAAGAAGCTGATCTGGACCTATTTCGAAGCGATGGTGCCCGAGCGCATGCCGAAATCGCTTCTGGTGGTCGGGTCGGGCGCGATCGGCATCGAGTTCGCTTCGTTCTACCGCAACTTCGGCGCCGAGGTGACCGTGGTCGAGATATTGCCGCAGATTCTACCGGCGGAGGACGCAGAGATTTCGGCGTTTGCCCGCAAGCAGTTCGAGAAGCAGGGCATCAAAATCCTGACCGATACCAAGGTCGCCAGATTGGAGAAGAAGGCGGACAGCGTCACCGCGACCATCGAGGGCAAGAGCGGGACGCAGACGCTCACCGTTGAGCGCGTTATCTCCGCCGTAGGGGTTGTCGGCAATATCGAGAATCTCGGCCTTGAAAAGGTCGGGGTGAAAACTGAACGCGGCGCCATCGTGGTGGACGCGCTCAACCGTACCAATGTGCCGGGCATCTACGCCATCGGCGATGTTGCCGGGCCGCCGCTCCTTGCGCACAAGGCAGAGCACGAGGGCGTCATCTGCGTCGAAGCGATCAAGGGCCTGGATCCCCATCCGATGGACAAACGCCTGATCCCGGGATGCACCTATTGCTCGCCGCAGATCGCCTCGGTCGGCCTCACCGAACAGGCGGCAAAGGAGAAGAAGCTCGACATTCGCGTCGGCCGATTTCCGTTCGTGGGCAACGGCAAAGCCATTGCATTGGGCGAGGACCAGGGAATGGTCAAGGTGATTTTCGACAAGAAGAACGGGGCTCTGCTCGGCGCCCATATGGTCGGCGCCGAAGTGACGGAATTGATCCAGGGTTATGTAGTGGCGATGAATCTCGAGACCACCGAGGAGGAACTCATCCACACTGTCTTCCCGCATCCGACGTTGTCCGAGATGATGAAGGAGGCGGTGCTCGACGCTTACGGGCGCGCGCTCAACATTTGAGAGCGGAGCGGGCTCCATCAACGGTCCCGTCGCCATCGTGTCCCCCATCATCGACATCCATACCCACTGCGTTACGCGCACGGCAGACGATCCTTTTGGTGTCGCGGAGACGCTGCGAGGAATCCCGGCGGGTAAACATGCGGTGACGAATTATCGCGGTCTGCCCGCCGTGTCTTATCGTGAGATGTCGGATTTCGACCTGCAGCAGGAGATTTGTGCCAAGGCCGGCATCACGGGCCGGATCATCAGCAATCCATTTGCGGCCGAGGTGATCACGGCGATCTCCGGCAAGCCCACGATCGATGTCGTCAAGCACGTCAACGACCAGAACGCCGCAATCGTGGCACGGGCACCGGCGACAAGCTGGGGCCTGGGCACGCTCAATCCGCTCGAAGCCAGCCACATCTCCGAGGGGGAGCGTTGCCTGGGCTCGCTGGGCTTCAAGGGTCTCCTGATCACGTCGAGCTGGCATGGCCAGTTTCTCGACGCCGACGCCGCCTTCCCGTTTTGGGAATGGGCGCAGGATCGGCAGGCGCCGATCTTCATCCATCCTCCGCGAGTTCCGATCGGGCATGAGCAGCAGATGGACCAATACAAGCTCGACGAACTCGTTGGGCGCCCGTTCGATACCGCCATGGCGCTGGCCCGTATGATCCTCTCGGGCCTGTTCGATCGCTATCCCCGCCTGAAGATTGCGGTTGCCCATATGGGAGGGGGGCTGCTTCCGGTCATGGGACGGCTCGATTTCGGGTGGCGGCTCGGCTGCGACGGCATGCCGGAACGGGCTGTGATCCGCTGCAAGCGCCGCCCGAGCGACTATCTCGCCATGCTCTATGTGGACACGATGGGGTTCTGGGCGCCGCATGTGCGCGAAGCGGTCGACGTGTTTGGCGTCGACCGTGTGATGTTCGGGACCGATTACGGCCCAGTGCCGATCGATCCCAAGGAACATATCGATATCGTGAGCGGACTTGCGATTTCACCGGCCGACAAAGAGAAGATTCTTTGGCGCAATGCCGCGCGTTTTTTCGAGCTGCCTGTTGCGACCTGACTTCTTAGGTTATCCGAGAGGCGGCCTCAGTCCATCACCAGATTGGATGCCTTGATCACCGCAGCCCATTTCTGCACTTCGGCCGGAAGCATGGCGGCGACCTCCGCCGGGCTCTTCAAGGCTGCCGGAATGCCTTGCTTCGCCATCACGGCGCGGACCGAGTCTTTCGACAGCGCCGTGGCGATGGCGAGATAGAGCCGCTCGATGATCGGAGCGGGTGTGCGCGCCGGCGCGAACAAGGCGGACCACGCATCCGCCTCGACCCCCGGCACGCCGCTTTCCGCGAAGGTCGGCACCGCCGCAAGCTGTGGCACGCGCTCGGCCCGCGCCAGTCCGAGCGCACGGATGGTACCGGACTCGATCTGCTGCCCGATCAGTCCCGGCAGCGGCGCGATACTCATGTCGATGCGGTCGGCGAGCAACTCCGTGAGCATGGGTGAAAGCCCCTTGAAGGGCACATGCAACATGTCGATGCCAGCCTTGGTCTTGAACAACTCGCCGGCGAGATGGGCGCCGGAGCCGTTTCCGGTCGATCCGAACGTGAGACTGCCCGGCTTTGCCTTCGCCATCGCCACCACGTCTCCTACGCTGGTTAGGGCCAAGCTATTGCGTACCACCAGCACGTGGGGCATGGCGGCAATGCCGGCGACCGGAACAAAGTCTTTCACCGCGTCGTAAGGGCAGTTCTTGATCAAGCTCTGATTGGTGGCGTGGGTCTGATTGGTGCCGAGCACGAGCATGTGGCCGTCGGGTTCGGCGCGCGCTACCGCCTGGGTGCCAATAACGCCCGATCCACCGGGACGGTTTTCGACCACGATCGGTTGATTGAGATCGCCCGCGCTCTCCTGTGCGATCAGGCGCGCCAATGCATCGACGGGTCCGCCGGGAGGGTAGGGCACGATGATGGTGATGCTCCGGCTTGGAAAGCCCTGAGCATCGGCGGCGGAGGGAAAACCGAGCGCGGCGATGCCGGCCAGGGTGGCGCGACGGGTGAGCATGACAAGTCCCGGCGAGAACGATTGGCCGGAACTCTATGTCGGCGCAGGTGTTTGGTCAAAGACGCCAGGAGACCAGCATGCAGGACCATATCTACAAAGTTATCGAACTCGTGGGCTCGTCCGAGACCAGCATCGAGGATGCCATCAACAGCGCGATCACCCGCGCCAACGAGACGATCCGGCATCTGCGGTGGTTCGAGGTCGTGCAGACGCGTGGCCATGTGGAAAACGGCAAGATCTCGCACTATCAAGTGACGCTCAAGGTCGGCTTCACCATGGAGAAACCGGACTGAGTTGCGCGCGGACGTCGCCGCCGCGTCGTGCGCTCGGCAGGCGCCCTGCGTCAGCTTCAAGCTTGTCGAGGGGTTCGTTCCAGCCGCGGCGGTGGCGATCACGCGCCGCCTCGTCGAAGAATTGGTCCTGCTTCAGAGTGAGCGCAGTCCCCTTACCGTCACGTTTGAGGGGGACCGCGACCAGCGACTCTCGTTCGGGAGTCGTACCCCACGCGCGGTCGAACGGGACACGGGTCGTCACTCGATCGTGGACGTTGCGGGGCCTTCGTATCGCAGCACCCGTTCGAGCAGCTCCAAGGCTGCCATCACTGCCCGGTACCGCACTGCGGCGCGGCCGACATCGCCAAAATTGCGCACCTCATGCAGCGGAGGAAAGCCGCGCCGCGCAACGGCGAGGTGCACAAGGCCCACCGGATTGCCATCGTCGTCCGGCTCCGGTCCGGCCACGCCGGTGATCGCAACCGCGACGTCCGCGGGCGAACGTTGCAACGCGCCTTCCGCCATTGCGCATACAACCGTCCTGCACACAGCGCCTTCACGCGCCAGCACGTCCGCTGGCACGCCAAGTGCCGCGGTCTTGTTTGGTTTGGTGTAGACGACAAATCCGCCCTGCAGATGCTCGTTGGCGCCCGGCGCTTCGGACAGTACGGTAGCGATGAGACCTCCGGTGCAGCTCTCGGCCGTGACGACGGACATTCCTCGACGGCAGAGGAGATCGAGCACCTGGCAAGCCCGTGTCACCACGTCCTCATCGATGCGTGTGAAATCGACCAGTTGCGCCACTGCCGCTCCGTTGGCTCATCAATGCCTCGGTGCCTGACAATTCCCCGCCTCGCCGGCCGGTTCCCCGTGACGGTCAACGCAGTCAACTGGAAATGCCCGGCACCTGCCGGCAGAGCGGGAGGGCCGATGTGAAGGCCGGGCGGCTTGCGCCGGCTCCCGCGCGTCCGTAAGTAAGGCTGCTATGACCGTCGTGCTCGACGCCACCAACAGACCGCGACATCCGGAAAAGGCCCAGCGCCCAGACGTACCGGCGCTGAAAAAACCCGATTGGATCAGGGTGAGGGCACCCGTATCCAGGGGTTATGGCGACACCCGGGCGATTGTACGCGCGAATGGTTTGCACACCGTGTGCGAGGAGGCCGGCTGTCCCAATATCGGTGAGTGCTGGGACAAGCGGCACGCGACCTTCATGATCATGGGGGATACCTGCACCCGTGCCTGCGCCTTTTGCAACGTCAAGACCGGTCTGCCCGGTCCGCTTGATGCGGGCGAGCCGTCGCGGGTCGCCCACGCCACCGCGACGCTCCGCCTCAAGCACGTCGTGGTGACCTCGGTCGACCGCGATGATCTCGACGACGGCGGCGGCGCCCACTTTGCGGCCGTCATTCGCGCGATCCGGGCGCAATGCCCGTCGACGACAATCGAGGTGCTCACGCCCGATTTTCTGCGCAAGACCGGCGCGGTTGAGAGGGTGGTTGCGGCCAAGCCCGACGTCTTCAACCATAACCTCGAGACCGTGCCGTCGAAATATCTCACGGTGCGGCCTGGTGCGCGCTACTTCGCCTCGATCCGCCTGCTGCAGCGGGCCAAGGAGATCGATCCCACGATCTTCACCAAGTCAGGCATCATGGTGGGCCTGGGCGAGGAGCGAAACGAACTTCTCCAAGTCATGGATGACCTGCGCGCGGCGAACGTCGATTTCCTCACCATCGGTCAGTATCTGCAGCCCACGCGCAAGCACCATGCGGTCGAACGCTACGTGCATCCCGATGAGTTCAAAGCCTATGAGACCATCGCCTATGCGAAGGGCTTTCTGATGGTCTCCGCGTCCCCGCTGACGCGTTCCTCGCATCATGCGGGCGAGGATTTCGCGCGATTGAAAGCGGCGCGGGAGGCCAAGCTCGGTGGCGTCTGACGACCCGGTGCGCCTGTCGATGGCGATCGGTGGCGACGGCTACGGCAAAGCCGTCGGAGTCGATTGATGCCGCAATTCTCCACCAAACGTCGCGTTCGGCACTCGGCTGGCCACATGTTCGACCTGGTTGCGGACGTGGAGCGCTATCCGGAATTTGTGCCGCTGTGCCGGTCGCTCAGGGTGCGCCAGCGCATTCCCGAGCCGGAAGGCGTCGAGATTCTGGTCGCGGACATGACCGTCGCCTACAAGTTCATCCGCGAGACCTTCACCAGCCGGGTAACGCTCGACCGGCCCAATCTTCAGATTTTGGTCGAGTATCTCGATGGTCCGTTCAGCAGACTCGAAAATCGCTGGGCCTTTCACGCAACCGGGGATCGCACCTGCGACGTCGAGTTTTTCATCTCGTATGATTTCAAGAGCCGGACGTTGGGCCTGCTCATGGGGACGATGTTCGACGCCGCCTTCCGCCGTTTCGCCGCGGCCTTCGAGCGCCGCGCCGACACGGTTTATGCGAAGTAGCGGGGACCGACGCACTGGAGTCCTCGTCCTCGGAGAGCATCATCCTGCTGGTCACGGCGTGCAACGCGGTCTTCAACCGGCCGACGCTGTGTCCGTTGTGGCAAGCTCCGCCAGCATGGCGAGCGCTTCCAATACCGAGGCGCGGCGCACATGGGTGCGGCCGATGTCGCCATAGTTGCGCTCGCGCGCGACGAGCCGTCCGCTGCGGGACGCGGCGGCGAAATGCACGAGTCCGACCGGTTTGCCCGGCACCGCGCCTCCTGGTCCAGCGATTCCGGTGATCGACACCGCGAGATGGACTGGCGCGTGCGTCAGCGCGCCCTTGGCCATGGCTTCCGCGGTCTCCCGGCTAACGGCCCCATGACGCGCGAGCGTCGTCGGCGTCACGCCGACCATCGTCTCCTTCGCCGCATTGCTGTAGGTGACGAAGCCGCGCTCGAACACGTCGGAGGAGCCGGCGATCTCGGTGAGGGTCGCCGCCACCAGCCCGCCGGTGCACGACTCGACGGCGGCAATCTTGAGTCTCTTCGTTCGGCACAGATCGAGCAGTTCGGTTGCTCGCGCGACCAGTTCCTGGTCCATCTAACCGCTCCAGGGCAGGCGGACGGTGGCGTTGACGAATGCCGCCATGCCTTCGCCGCGACCGGTGAAACCCATTTTTTCGCTCGTGGTCGCCTTTACGCCCACTCGGTCGATCGGGATGCCGGCAAGCTCAGCGATCCGGGCACGCATCTGGTCGCGGTGAGGGCCGATTCGCGGAGCCTCACAGACGATGGTGACGTCGATATGGGCAATGCGCCCGCCACGCGCTTGCACCCGGTCGACGGCGAAAGCGAAAAAGCGGTCCGACGAGACACCCCGCCATTGCGGATCGGTGGGAGGAAAATGCACGCCGATATCGCCTTCGGATAGCGCGCCAAGAATGGCGTCGACGAGCGCGTGAAGGACCACGTCGGCGTCGGAGTGGCCGGACAAGCCACGCCCATGGGAGATGCGCACGCCGCCGAGCACGACATGATCGCCTTCGCCGAATTGGTGGACATCGAAGCCGAAGCCAGTGCGCACATCGCTCAACGCCGCAAGCTTGGTTATCTCGGCGCGGCTGAAATCATCGTCGGTGGTGAGCTTCACGTTTCCAACCTCACCTTCGAAGGTGGTGACCTTGAGGCCTGCCCATTCGGCCAGGGCGGCATCGTCGGTGAAGTCGTCGCGTCCCGCCGCGGCAGCCCGGAGGTGCGCATCGAGGAGGGCGGCGAAGGCAAAGGCTTGCGGGGTCTGCACCATGCGCAGGTGCGTCCGGTCGAGCGTCCCGGTCACGCTGCCGGTGGCGTCGACAGTCTTGACGGTGTCCGCGACCGCGACCACCGGGACCGCGGCATCGCTCGCACCGGCGGCGGCGATGGCCCGGGTAATGAGCCCCTCGGACGCAAACGGGCGCGCCGCATCGTGCACCAGTACGAGCTCCGGCCGGTGCCGCTCCAGTGCCTGCAGACCGGCGCGGACGGATGCCTGCCGGGACGCACCGCCATGCACCGAGGGCAGCAGGTCGAGGCCCTCGACTGCCGCCTGGAAGAGGGCGGCATCATCGCCGTGAATGACCGGCTGGACCGCGGCGACGCCCCTATGCCCCGCGAAGGCCGCAAGGCTCGGCCGGATTACCGGCTCGCCCAGAATGCGCCGGTATTGCTTGGGCACGTTGCCTCCGGCCCGGAGCCCGCGACCGGCGGCGACGACAACAGCGGCGACCTTCATTGTCATGTCCGGCAATCCCAAAACACACCATGTGGCGCCACGGCTTTATCCCGTCCCGTGCCGGCGGCAAACCGCGGTTTTGTTTTGCACTTTCCGATCTTTTCCCCGCTGGGGATTTTTTGCAGTGCAACACTTGCGCATTGGGCGAGATTGGCTAAACTCTATGCAGTCTGAGATTGTCGCCTATTTCGTGTGCAAGGACGATAAATAGCTGTGTTGCCAAAGATTTTTCGCCGACAGCCGGTCACCATTGGCAGCCTCACTCTGTCATCTCCGGTGATTTTAGCGCCGATGTCAGGTGTGACTGATGCGCCGTTTCGGCGGATGGTCTCCGATCTTGGCGCCGGGCTGGTTGTCTCCGAAATGACCGCGAGCGAGGCACTGGCCGAGGGCTGTGCCGACGCGCTGCTGCGGTCGGAGGGGCGTGGCCTCGATACCCACGTGGTGCAACTCGCGGGGTGCGAGGCGCGCTGGATGGGTGAGGGCGCGCGGATCGCCGAAGCGTCCGGCGCCGCCATCATCGACATCAACATGGGCTGCCCGGCGCGGCACGTCACCGGCGCGCAATCGGGGTCCGCGCTGATGCGGGATCTCGACCACGCAATGACATTGATCGATGCGACCGTCGGCGCGGTGACGGTGCCGGTGACCCTCAAGATGCGCCTGGGATGGGATGACCGCTCGATCAACGCGCCGGAGCTTGCCCGCCGAGCGCAGGACGCGGGAGTGCGCCTGATCACGGTGCACGGACGAACGCGCTGCCAGTTCTACAAAGGCCGCGCCGATTGGGCCGCGGTGCGCGCCGTCAGGGAATGCATCTCGATTCCACTCGCGGTGAACGGGGACATCCGTAGTTACGAGGACGCCGTTGCGGCGTTGGCGGCTTCGGGCGCCGACGCGGTCATGGTGGGGCGGGCAGCGCAAGGGCGCCCATGGGTGCCGGGTCAACTCGGCCGCCGCCTGGCCGGCGGCCGGCAGGAGAGTGCGCCGCCGCTCGCCACGCAATTCGCCATCGTCCGTCAGCTTTACGACGCCATGCTCTCGCACCACGGCCGCGCCATCGGCCGGCGTCATGCGCGCAAGCATCTCGGCTGGGCCCTCCATGCGGCTGCCGAGACGACGGACGCTTCAGAAGGCATGCTCAAGGCCCACCGCGAGAGGGTGCTGACCGCGGACGAACCTGCCCTCGTTCACCGCCATCTTGCCGAGGCTTACGACGCGTTCGGCGGGACCGCGAGGATGGCG